>JALFIK010000216.1 GCA_022776205.1 Eubacterium sp. | reverse complement strand
TCTGCTTGATAAGAACAGGAGGTAACGATGGCACTTTCTACCGCACAGTATCAGGAGATCATGAAGGAATATGACGAAGTCCGCCGACGCAATTATATGACAGAACAGGAACGGAAGGAACTTGTTTACCAAAAGATTCCCGAAATCCGGGAGATTGACCGTAAGATCGCCCATATTTCCATAGCAAAGGCAAAGGAAATGGTTCAGAAAAAAGTGCCCGATGCACGGGAATCTCTCCGGGAGAGCATTTATGAGCTTTCCATGGAAAAAATAAACCTTCTTGCCATTCATGATTTTCCGGCGGACTATCTTGATCCCATCTATGACTGTCCGAAATGCCGGGACACCGGATATATTGGCAGTGAAAAATGCTCCTGTCTTAATGAGAAAGCTTCCTCACTTCTCCGGAAGCAGTCCAACATGGAAGGCAGTATTGCAAGGGAAAATTTTGCAAATTTCTGCACGGAGTATTATTCCCCGGTTCCTTCCGGGAAAGAGAGAGTTTCCCCCCGGGAGAATATATGCAGTATCCTTTCACAAAGCCACCGTTTTATCGAAGATTTTGACCGGAATCCGGGGCAGAATCTCCTCATCTACGGAAATGCGGGTGTGGGAAAAACCTTTTTATCCAACTGTATCGGCGGGGAACTCCTCTCGAAGGGAAAGAACGTACTCTACCTTACGGCCTATCAGTTCTTTGACAGGCTCGCGGACTACACCTTCCGCAGAAAGGAGGAGAATGCCCGGACACTGCCTGATTTCCTCCACTGCGATCTGCTCATCATCGATGATCTGGGAACGGAACTGAATAATTCTTTCATTAATTCTCAGTTATTTTTATGCATGAATGAGCGCATTCTGAATAAGAAGTCCACGATCATCAGCACCAATCTCTCTCTAGAGCGGATCAGCCATGTTTACACGGAAAGAGTTTTTTCACGAATCATTCAGTCCTACACTCTTTTTCACATTTACGGGGAAGATATTCGCATTAAAAAGGCGGTTTCGTCCCTTGACAAAAATTGACAGGAATGTTATAAAAGATTTATAGTATAAAATATAAAGGAGATAGCACACATGAAGCCAGATGACAGCAAATTTGCAACTGTTCCTGTAGGCAAGCTTGGCATTATCGTCCATCCAAGCTGTGCAGAATTAGGAAAAAAAATTGACCAGTATATCGTAAACTGGCGCAGGGAACGTGAACACGAACATAAAGAGAATGTTGTTTTCAAAGATTATGAACAGGACACTTATATTATCAATGCAACCTGTTCCCGTTTTGGAACCGGCGAGGCAAAGGCGCTTATTTCTGACTCTGTCCGCGGAGTGGATCTTTACATCCTGGCAGACGTTCTGAATTACAGCCTGAAGTATACCGTCTGCGGCCATGAGAATCACATGTCTCCCGACGATATCTATGCGGATGTGAAACGTCTGATCGGTGCGGCTTCCGGAAAGCCGAGAAGCATCACTGTCATCCTTCCGTTCCTCTATGAGAGCCGGCAGCACAGAAGAAGTACAAGGGAATCTTTAGACTGTGCCTATGCATTGCAGGAACTCACAGCCATCGGTGTGGATAACGTTCTCACTTTCGATGCGCACGATCCCCGTGTTCAGAATGCGATTCCTTTAAAGGGATTTGACAATATCATGCCGACTTATCAGTTTATCAAGGCACTCCTTCGCTCCACAGATGATTTAGAGATTGACAACGAACATCTTATGGTCATCAGCCCGGATGAAGGCGCCATGAACCGTGCCATGTATTTCTCCAGCGTCCTCGGAGTAGATATTGGTATGTTCTATAAGAGAAGAGATTATTCTGTGATCTTTGACGGGCGTAATCCGATCGTTGCCCATGAATTCCTCGGTTCTTCCGTTGAGGGCAAGGATGTTCTGATCATTGATGATATGATTTCTTCCGGTGAGAGTATGCTTGATGTGGCAAGGGAACTTAAAAGAAGAAAGGCCCGCAGAGTTTTCTGTCTTTCTACTTTCGGTATGTTTACGAACGGTCTGGATTCCTTTGACAAAGCTTATGAAGAAGGCACAATCTACAAGGTAATCACCACGAACTGTACTTACCAGCGTCCGGAGCTTTTTGAACGTCCATGGTATGTAAGCTGTGATGTTTCCAAGTATATCGCCCTGCTCATCGATTCCATTAATCACAATGCATCCATCAGTGCGATTCTGAATCCACACGATCGTATTAAGAAACGTCTTGAGGAATACAGGCAGTTCCACACGATTAAAGAATACAATTAATTAAAGACGGAGCAGCGTCCCACATCCCATGGTGCGCTGCTCCCTGTTTTTTTATTCCTCTGGTGTTTTTTCTCCACCTTCTTCTCCGCCTTCCGGTTTCGACGGTTCTTCTTTCTGCTCTTCCTTCTGTCCGGATCCTTCTCCCGAATTATTTACCGGTGGTTTCGTTTCCGGTTTTGGCTGCGGTGCGGTTTCCTGTTTTGGTTTCTCTGTTGTTTTTGAAGTTCCTTCGTTTTTCTTTTCCGTCTCTTTTGTATTCTTATTTTCTTTATCTTTTTCCTTTTCGTCTTTTTCTTCCGTATCGTCCTTTTTCTCCGTGGTGGCCTTCTTGTCTGCCGTACTGTAATCCTTATACTTCTCCTGGGCAAGATAATTGTTATCAAAATCCTTTGCCGCGAGTCCCTCATGGGCCTTGTTCATAAAGTTTTTCCAGATATATGCCGGGTAAGTATTTCCTTTCAGATTGTCAACAGGTTTATAGACGTCCATACCAACCCACACTGCCGTTGTATAGTATGGGGTATAACCACACAGCCATCCGTCCACATAGTTAGATGTCGTGCCGGTCTTACATGCCGCCGGCATGTTATTATCCAGCTTACAGCCGGCTGCTGTCCCTCGGGGACTCGAAACACAGCTTTCTAACACATCTGTCATCATGCGGGCCGCATTGCTCGAATATACTTCTTTTCTTCCTGTGTTCTTCCCGACCACTTTATTGCCCGATGCATCCGTAATTTTTACAATGCAGTCCGGTCTTCTGTACTCTCCGTCATTTTCCAGTGCGGCATATCCCGCTGCCATTTCCACTACGGTGGTACCGTTGGTAAACCCGCCGAGACAGGTCGTATTATATTTATAGTCATTTTCATCAAGGCCCTTAAAATTGAGGTCTTCCAGATAGCCGAGGCAGGTTTCCGGTCCCAGTTCCTCGTAGAGACGATAAGTGGCCACATTGCTCGATTTCTGGACAGCCCGTCTTAAGGAGATTGGTCCGAGATAAGAATATCCGGAGTTGGATACGGCATTCGGACCGGTCATCCGGCTGTCATCGAGCGTACTGTATGGTGTATATCCTTTCTCGAGTGCCGGGGCATAAACGAGAAGTGGTTTAATGGAACTTCCCGGCTGGCGGAAACTCTGGAATGCACGGTTTAATCCGTATCCTTCCTGATCTTCCTCTCTTCCTCCGACAATGGCTGCCACTTTCCCTGTGGAATTATCGATGCAGACTGCAGCACCCTGCACTTTGTACACACCATCATCCGTCTTGTCCGTAAACATGGACAACTGGGAAGATACCGATTCCTGAAGCTCTTTCTGTTTTTCCATATCAATCGAAGTATAAATACGATATCCTGCCGTGTACAGACTCTTTTTACAGGTGCTGTAGAGCTCATCGTACTCTTCGTCATATTTCTTTTTCTCGGACTTGCTGGCAAACGTATTTTTAAACTTAAATCCCTGCTCTCTCATCAGTGCTTCTGCGGCACATTTCAGAATGTAGGTTTCCGCATAGTCATTGGTCTCCGTCTCTTTCTTCCGTTTCACCTTGATTTTTTCCGCCACGGATTTGTCATACTGCTCTTTGCTGATGTAACCGTCTTTATACATATTTTGTAAAATCCGGTCTCTTCTTTCCATTGTCGCATCCTTGTGCTTGTACGGATCATAACGACCCGGGCTGTTTGGAATGGCGCATAAAAATGCAATCTGAGATATGGAAAGGTCTTCGGCCTTTTTATTAAAATAAGCTTCCGAAGCAGATTCGATTCCGTAATATCCGTTGGAAAAATATACATTGTTTAAATAAAATTCAAGGATTTCTTCTTTTGTATATTTCTGTTCTAAGGCTACGGCAATAAACATCTCCTTAATCTTACGGCTGTATGTTTGTTCATAATTAAGAAAAATATTGCGGGCAAGCTGCTGGGTGATCGTACTTCCTCCCATGGTGATCTCGCCCCGGTGAAGAATAAGGGATAACCCCGCACGGGCCACGCCTTCCACATCAATTCCCCGGTGACTGGTAAAATTCTTGTCCTCAATGGAAATAATCGCCAGTTTTGCTGCGTCCGGAATTTTATCAAAGGAAAGATAGGAAACATCCTTGTCCTGTTTCAGTTTCTTAATTTCATTTCCTTCTTTATCATAGACAATCGATGTCTGCTGTGCTTTAAATGTATCTTTACTGCTCTTTTCTACCGTTTCCCTTGCTTCTTTATACATGGAAAGCACCGGAATGCCCACTTTTTTCACTGCCAGACCACCTAGCAGACAAAAAGCGACGAGAAGACATACCGTCCAGATTTTTACCACATGGTATACCAGACTTCTGTCTTTCTTCGTTTTGCTGTTTTTTCCTCCACCCTTTGATTTCCTGTTCATAGACACCTCCGCGATTTCATTTTCATTCTTGTCTTACGTAATATTCTTCCCAATTTAAGGGATATTTAACTCTGTCTTCTTTCCTTTTCTTCTGTTTCCGGTTATAATCAATACAGACAATCTCATTTTCGAAGATTATCGTTATATTATAACACAAAGAAATGGAGATAATATGTTTTTCGAAAAATTATCCGGATTTCAATTGAAATATCTTGCTCTTTTTTGTATGCTTGCGGATCATTTTGCCGTTATTTTTCAAAAAGAGCTTCCTGTCAGCCTGTATTTTATTCTGCGGTCAGCGGGTCGTCTTGCTTTTCCTCTTTTTGCATTCTTCCTCACTGAGGGGTTCTTTCATACCCAGAACCTCAGAAAATACGGAGAAAGACTGCTCCTCTTTGCTCTGATCTCGGAAATTCCCTTTGATCTTGCCCTGGGATCTCTTTCGGATTTATCCTCTGCCCTTGCCAGACAAAATGTTTTTTTCACTTTGTTTTTTGGTTTTCTTGCTCTGGCCCTTGCACAGCAGGCCGGCAATACCCCATCCGGCATACTGAGCTTTGCCATCTTGTTTGCCCTCATCAATGAAGTGTGCCGGGGAGACGGCGGTGCTCCCGGTATTTTGTGTATTATTCTTTTCTATATTTTCAGAAAGTCACAGGCTTCCGATTCCGGACTGCCTGTAATATGTGGAATGATCAGTATAAGCCCTCTTGTTCTGGCTTCTGTTTTTTCTTTTCCCGCTGAGATTGTAAGTTTTGCTGCTGCAATTTTTCTACGGTGTTACAATGGGAAAAAGGGGAGAGGGAAAAAATACTTTTTTTACCTGTTCTATCCCCTTCACCTTCTTTTTCTTTTGCTTATTTCCTATTCTTTTTCCATATAGGAATAAAATACTTTCCCGGCCTTTTCCAGTTTCTTCGTAAGTTCCGGTCTGGAAACCGCCGTGGATTTCCCGGTTACCGGATCTAAATACCGGAGTTTTGTCGCATTATAACTCATGACGATCACATACCGGTTTTTATCATATTTTGTAAGAACCGGGCTCCCTTGACTTACATAATAAAGGATCTCATCCACAGAGCATCCTGTAAGACTTAAGGTCTCGCTTCCACTGTATTTTTTCATCAGAGATGCCACACTTTCTCCTTCTGTTTCAATTCTCTCCGGGCTGATTTCCTTTCCGTTTACGGAAGCGATCATGGAAAGACATCCGGCCAGAGACTTCTCGTCACTTCCTGTTTTTACCACTTCTTCCATTCCTGCCACCTGGGCATAAGAAGGAAAAACACAGTTCCACAGGACATTTTCCTCACTGTCGATCACATTCCCCCTCGCCTCATCTGCTTTGGCAATGGCTTCCGACACAGTGGAATACACTCCCTGTTTCTCTCCGGATGCATAGACAAAATACTGCTTTGGCTTCTCCCCGCTTTCCTTAAGCTTTAAAGACACATCATCTTCATTCACTACGGTCTTTGTGAGAAGGAGATCCGGAACAACCTGAATATATACATAATTCGGGAATTTCATATAAAGCTGTGTCCAGAAAGTATCGGAGTATTTGGTCGATAAGGTAACCGCATCTTTCCCTTCTTCTTCCTTATACCGGATGAAATCTTTTTCCTGCAGTTTTAACATCGTTTTCCCATTCTTTTTTCCCAGTGCCATCTCAAGGACGCTTCCCTTAATCCGGGTATCCAGAACATAACGTCCGGGTTTCTCATAGTTTTTTATCTGATTTCCTTCCATATCCACGATGTGAACATAGCGGGAAGGGAAGATCACCGCTCCCCCGGAATCTTTTGTCACATCCGAAGCTTCTGCCTGTCCATAAATAAAGTCACGGGACAAAAAGCCGATTCCCCGGATTCTGCTGTCGCTGTCACAGGTAATCACATGACTTTTGCCGGTAGCAAGGTCAATCATTTCAATCTCCCGGTTTTCCCTCCGATCCCTGTCTTTTTCCAGGGCAATGATACTCTGATCTTTTGATGCAGTCAGGCCATCATCCACAATACCGGATTTGAGTATCTCGTCTTTCTTTTCTTTTATATCCACCTGGTGAAGATCCCCACTCAAAAGACAGTAAAAGACATGGTCTGCATTCAGATAGGAAAGACGGTTCAGATCTTCCTTCATACTTTCATACGGTGTGGATGAGGAAAGGAAGGAGAGCTCTTTGTTACAGTTCGTCTTTGCATTATACTCCATAATCTCGATTCCGTTCATGCCCTCGTGGCGCCCACGGCTGATATAACCATAGACAAGGTAGACAATATTTCCACTGTCATCCATGCTTAAAATTTTTATTCCGTGATCTTGCGTCACATTTCTCAGATCGGAAAGATTATCGGAAGACAGGCTGTATACTTTATAAATATCCGAGGACTGATAATCATAGTACCAGAGTTGTTCCTGCTGAACAAAGCACACTTTATATCCTTTATCCGAGGACAGAAAACTCACGTCTTTCTCATTCTGGATTCCCAGACTGATCATATTATCCCCACTGTCGATGATTTCCTCATTATAATAAGCATTCATCGTTCTTTCATAATCGAGCAGATACATTCTTTCTGTCGTATAGCGAAGTTTGTAGGTTTCTTCGAGATTGTAATACTGGACAATTCCCTCACTGATCTCGCTGGAAAGCAGGGTGTTCATTTTTATAACGGTATAAGTATCATTTGCTTCCTGCACGTTAATCCTCGGCGCCGTTTCCTGTTTTACCTTCATGTTCCCGAAGGATACGGCAGCTGAGCCGGACCGGATATTTACGGAACTTAAATTATTCCCGGTCACATTGGATGTGATATCCAGATAACCGGCATTTTCTTCCATTTTGGCCTTATCAAACAAGTTGTTGTGGAATGTCAGGGCAAAGGTCAGATACTCATCCAGAGGAACGGTCGCTCCGTTTTGCACTTTCGTGTAATAAAAAATCCGGGTACTGTTATCGAGGCGTACCGCAAGTTTCAGATAATAGACCGCTCCCTGTCTTAAGTTTGACGTAAAAGTTATTTTCCCGTTTCTTGTCCTCTTTTTCCCGTTTTCTTTCAGGCGGTTTAATGTTCCTGTTTCCAGAGGCTTCTCCGGATTTTTTTCAAACAGGCTGTACTGAATCGCTGTGATGTCGTAATTATAGTTATGAAGCTGCAGCTCCAGGGAATTATTCCCGTTTGTGAGCGTTACTTGATTTCTGACTAAAGATAAATCAATGGCATCCCGGTATCCGGACATGAGGTTATAACTGCTCACGCCACTTTTTACTTCCAATACGGGATAGGAAGGATTGGCCATCTCTGCCACCGCGCTTTTTTTGTCCACATTCAGCCTGCTGTTAAAAAATAAAAGAGCGAGCACAAAACAAACTACACCGACTATGCCATGAACAATGGCAATTTTTTTATTATGATTCAATCGTCTGCCCCTCCTTTTTGAAAAGAAGTCCTGCCAGTGTTGGTTCAAAGCCAAATTCCCGGCAGAAAGCCCCTACTTCTTCCTCTGCATGTTTTCTCTTCTCCCCGGATAAGCCCTTCCGGCGCACCGCCCGGATGAGCAGGTTTTTCGGGGTGTGTTCCATATCAATAAATTCCAGAATTTTTGTATCATATCCCCGGGACTCCAGCAGTTTTGCCCGGATTGCGTCCGTCGCCAGAGCGCAGAACCGCTCTTTCAGTATCCCATATTCCCCGACAGGTTTTAATGTATCTGCTCTCATCTGTCCGTTTAATTCATGCTGACAGCACGGTACAGACAAAATGACGGAAGCTCCCCAGCAGACAGCCTTGTAAAGGGCATAATCCGTCGCTGTATCACAGGCATGAAGGGTAACGACCATGTCCACTTTCTCCACTCCCTCGAACTCTTCAATGGACCCCTCATAGAAGAAAAGTTTCTCATAAGCATATTTCTTTGCCAGACGGCTGCAGTTCTTTATCACATCTTTTTTCAGATCAAGACCGATAATCCGAATATCGTATCCCTTCTGTTCTTTCAGATAATAGTACATGGCAAAGGTCAGATAAGATTTCCCACAGCCGAAATCAAGGATCGTAATTTCCCTGTCCTTTGCAAGATGGGGAAGGATATCCTCGATAAATTCGAGAAAGCGGTTAATCTGACGGTATTTATCATACTTTGTGCGAACGATCTTTCCCTCGGCAGTCATGACGCCAAGATCAATGAGGAAGGGCACCGGAGTTCCTTCCGGAAGGATATGGCGTTTCGTCCGGTTATGTAACAGCCTGTCCTTATTTTCCGGAAGAGGTGCACGGGGACTGTTCTGTTTCTTCACTTTTATCGCTGCCTTTCCTTTTTTATTGAGAAGGGCAGTAAATTCTTCTCCGGCAGTCTGCATCTGCACCTGTTTGTACAGGGGAAGTATCTCGCAAATTTCCGTCATTAATTCTTCTTTTTCCATATTCCTGTGGAAAACCTGGGTCTTTGTATAAGCTGCTCTCTGAAAAAGCAAGCGGTCTTTTACAAGAACCGGACGTATGCTGTATTTTCTGATTTCTTCTGCTCTGCGGGGATTGCTTATGGTAAGCAGAATCATCTGTTCATTAAGATTTTTCCTGATTTTATCAAGTAAAAATTCCATCCCGTCCTCCTTTATAAAGAAGGGAAAAGCGGCTGCAGATGGTCTGATCTGGCTTTTCCCCCGTTCTTTATCTGTTATGAAATACCTTTTGTCTTCTCTGATAACGCTGTCTGCGGTATGCGATCGTTCCATACAAAATCACCACAATCAGGTTCCGAAAAGGTGTTCTGGAATCCCGGAGTTCTTCCTTCACATAATAAGGATTCGCCTCCCTGCTCCCGTCACCATTTTGCATATCAGGTTCTGTTTCGTGGTATTTTAGTTTATCATACACCATATCAGCGATTTTTAAAATAGTTACCTCATCGGGATAAGGAACATAAAGGGAACTTCCTGCGTATTCATACCGGTCGAGCAGGGCATCGGCCACAGCCCAGATTTCCCTTGCCACAAACGGCATTTTCTGGAGGAAATATTCATAATCTTTCCAGTATTCCTGCTCTTCTTTTTGAAGACGTTCCGGTGCAAGAAGATCCTGCATGGTTTCCGTTTCTTCTTTTTCTTCCTGACATGCGGTCATTTCCTGAAAGCCCGGCAGCCAGTCAAACTGCGATTTCTGCTGTTTTTCCATAAAAACGATTCCTGCTTTCACCCACATTGTTTTATCCTATGCA
>JALFIK010000156.1 GCA_022776205.1 Eubacterium sp. | reverse complement strand
ATATGTTCAATGTACCATTGATGATAAGTGAACCCCAGTAATTCGCTGCCTCCAATGCACTTCCGGAAAGGATCTTGACAAAAATGACATTGTTTAATAATACTGCAAGACCTGCCAGAATATAAAGTGGCATAATCGTTGCAAAAGCATCACGCAGTGTTTTCAGATGGATCTGATTACCAAGTTTTGCTGCAACTTACGTAAAGCGATCCATAAAAGAACGTTTTTCCGCTTCCATTTTTCATACCTCTCTCTTTTTATTTTATACGATTTCTTTTGTTGTCGCTACCTTTTTCAGCCATTCTGCAGATTTTTTTAATCTTCTGTTGTAGCCATCCTGCAGACGAACTTCAATAAAACCATAGCGATTTTTAAAGGCATTTGACCAGGACCAGTTATCAATGACTGCCCAGTAATGATAACCGACACATTTTGCCCCTTCGTCGATTGCCTTTGCCACCCAGTTAAGATGATCACGGACGAATTCAATACGATAGTCATCCTGGATCACACCATTTTCATCGCGGAAAGCATCTTCATTTTCCACGCCCATTCCATTTTCCGAAATAAAGAAAGTGAGATCCGGATAGTCTTCTTTTAATTTTATTCCGAAATCATAAATTCCTTTTGGATAAATCTCCCATCCACGGGATTTATTGATTTTTCTTTCCGGCCAGATATAAGGATCACTGAAAATCGGATTTCCGTTTTCATCCACGGTCTTCTTCGGGGCCTGCACACGTTTCGGCTGATAATAATTAAAACCAAGCCAGTCAACTTTGCCCTGTGCAAGAATTCCCTCATCGCCCGGTCGAATCGGCGCCGGTGCTCCTTTTTTGGCCAGTGTGTCAAGCACATCCTGTGGAAGGCATCCCTTTGTCACAAGATCGAGCCACCACCGATTGTGAAGTCCATCTTCCATTCTCACTGCCTCAAGATCTTCCGGAGAAGGATTCTCCTTCGTATAAGGTGGTGCAAAACAGTTGATCAGGCCAATCTTCACATCTGGAGCAATCACACCCTCATTTTGTAACTTACGGAATTCGCCGACCGCCAGACTGTGTGCCAGTGCAATATGATACTGAGTTACAACAGATCGTTTGATATCTTTTACAAAAGGATACCATACACCGTCCCGGTATCTTTGTTCCGGCTCAACAATCGGCTCATTAAAAGTAAACCAGTATTTTACTTCTGACCCGAATTCCTTAAATGCTTCATGGGCGTAATGGGCATAAGCTTCCACTACTTCTCTGCTCTCCCAGCCACCACGACGGAAAAGATAGGTTGGCATATCAAAATGATACAGATTCATAAATACGTCCATACCCTGCTCTTTTGCAAAGGCGAGCATCTTGTGATAAAATGCCGCTCCCTGCGGATTGATCTTTCCATCCTGATCAAGCAGACGGCTCCACTGGATTGAGGTACGGAAACTCGTAAGTCCCAGAGATTTCAGTAACAGAATATCTTCTTCATAACGATGATAAAAATCATTGCCGACATAGGAACCGACTTTGTTATAGAATGCTCCGATATCCTGATCTGACCACGTATCCCAGATATTCTCCAGTTTTCCATCCAGCTTGTATGCACCCTCTGTCTGCGGACCGGAAAAAGCTGCACCAAAGAAAAAATTATCAGGTAGCTTTCTCAATTTTTCTCCTCCTTTTCTTATAAAATATCCTTTAAAAAATATGTTCTTTAATTTTAAAAGGCATATCTTTTTGATATATTAAATATATCATATGTAAAATAAATCGGCAAGAAATAATTGCTTTATTATTAAACAAAGATATCATTTTAAATTTAGTAAAATCGTACAAATTCATCCCTTCTCTGTACAACTTTTCACAAAAATGATATACTGTTTTTATGAAAAAGAATATCTTTTAAAAGGGAGAAAAATATCTTATGGTGAAATATCAGATTATAGCCCAGGACATCGCGGGAAAAATAGAATCCGGAATTTATCCCGGCGGTTCCCAACTGCCTTTAGAAACAGAATTATGTGAAGAATATGGCGTCAGCCGAATTACAATAAAAAAAGCAACAGACCAGCTTGTCCAGCTTGGTCTTATCACAAAACGAAGGGGCTCCGGCAGTTTTGTCAAAGAAATGCCTGATATAAAAGAATCCTCCGAAGCTTTGGGAGTTACCGTACAGTTTACTGGTTTTTCCAGACAATTTGAGGGGAGAAATATAGCAACGGAAGTGAATGAATTTATGGTTATACCCGCAACAGGGGAAATTGCTAAAAAAATGATGCTAACGGAAGAAAATCTGGTCTATTATATTTGCCGAACCCGTTTCGTTGACAACGTCCCTTACGTGGTGGAATACACATACATGCCTGTAGATGTTATTCCCGGCCTGAACCGGAAAATTGTGACAGGATCCATTTATTCTTATATATTAGACACTCTCCAGCTGAAACCGCAAAGTGCCCACCGGAATATACGTGCTCTTCTTGCCAGTTCTCAGGAAAAGAAGTTTTTTCGTACAACTAAGGCAATGCCAATTCTTGAAATTGAACAGGTCGCTTACCTTGACGATGGCCGTA
>JALFIK010000132.1 GCA_022776205.1 Eubacterium sp. | reverse complement strand
GATCCGGACTCTGAAGGAAGAAGGAATAAAAATGGCAATTGTTTCCAACAAGGGAGATTTTGCCGTAAAAGAATTAAAAGAAATCTATTTTAAAGACCTGATTTCTGTGGCAATCGGAGAAAAGGAGAGCGAGGGAATCCGCAAGAAACCGGCACCGGATACGGTGTTTGAGGCACTTCGCCAGCTCTCTTCCACACCGGAAACATCAGTCTATATCGGGGATTCGGAAGTGGATGTGGCCACAGCACAAAACAGTGGGATGGATTCCATTTTATGTGAATGGGGTTTTCGTGATAAAGAATTTTTAAAACAGCACGGTGGAGAAGTTTTTGTAAAAAAACCGGAAGAAATTCTGTCGTTTATTCACGGAGAAAAATAAATTTTTTCAAAATAAAATCCTTTTTCATGGCTTTATTTGCCATCATATTTTTAATGCCTCTGCAGATAATAGGATTACGGTATTCAAATCGATAATTTATCACGGAGGTAAAGACAAATGGCAAGTAATAAAAGTACGGGAACAAACAGAGTAGAGGTACCGGAAGCAAGAGATGCAATGGATCGTTTTAAAATGGAAGTAGCTGACGAACTCGGCGTGAATTTAAAACAGGGATATAACGGAGATATCACTGCAAAAGAAGCCGGATCCATCGGAGGAGAAATGGTTCGTAAAATGATTAAAAAGCAGGAAGAGGAGATGGCGGGCCGCAGCCGTTAGGTATCGGTTCCGGAAATCTTATTTCCTGATTTTTAAACTTCTGGCAGCGTAGGCAGAAACTCTGGTTGCGCTTGCTGTTACAAGTCAGAATACCGTAGAGCAGGCTGTCTGTCTTCTTAGAAAGAAGGCAGACGGCCTGTTTGTATGTGAAAAAAATATGAAATCAAGGAAAGAGATAATGTTTTCTTTAATTTCTTATGGACAGTGAATATTTCTCATGCTATAATGTTTTAATGTGTTTTCATATAAAATCAGAAATACAAAATGAGTTTACCATGAATAAACTTTGAATAAGGAACATATTAAGGAGGATTTAAGAAAATGAGCGTACAGGTTGAAAAGTTAGAGCATAATATGGCCAGACTTACCATTGAAGTAGAGGCAGCCAAATTTGATGCCGCAATGAAAAAGGCATACAATAAGAAGAAAGGCTCTTTTAATCTGCCAGGTTTCCGTAAAGGAAAGGTACCGATGAATGTCATTGAGAAAGCATACGGAGCAGGTATTTTCTATGAAGATGCAGCAAATGACATTATGCCGGACGCTTATGCAGCAGCATTGGAGGAAAGCGGACTGGATGTTGTTTCCCGTCCGGAAGTTGACGTAACTCAGATTGGAAAAGGACAGAACTTTATCTTTACTGCAGAAGTTGCCGTGAAACCGGAAGTAGAACTTGGACAGTATAAAGGTCTCGAAGTTCAGAAAGATTCCACAGATGTCAGTGATGAGGAAGTGGAAGCAGAATTAAAGAAAGCACAGGAGCAGAATGCCAGAGAGATCACTGTGGAAGACAGACCGGTTCAGGATGGCGACGTGATCACCCTTGATTATGCCGGAACAATTGACGGTGTGGCATTCGACGGAGGAACTGCGGAGAATCAGTCCCTGACGATCGGTTCCCATACTTTTATCGATAATTTCGAAGAACAGCTCATCGGATTGAATATTGGCGATGAAAAAGATGTGGAAGTAACTTTCCCTGAGGACTACCATGCAAAGGATTTAGCAGGAAAGGCTGCGGTATTCCATGTAAAGGTGCTTACAATTACGGAGAAACAGCTTCCTGAGATTGATGACGATTTTGCACAGGACACTACAGAATTTGACAGTCTCGAAGAATACAAGAAAGATATCAGAGAAAAGATTGCTACCGGTAAGGAAGAGAGAGTGAAATCTGCCATGGAGAATGCCCTGATCGAACAGGTTGTGGAAGGCTCCAAGATGGATATTCCGGATGCGATGGTTGATTTCCAGATCGACCAGATGGTAGATGAGTTTAAACAGAGACTTTCCTATCAGGGTCTTACTTATGAACAGTATCTTGCGTTCTCCGGTCAGTCCGAGGATGCGTTAAGAGAGAGTATGAAGGCAGATGCCTTAAAGAGAGTACAGGGAAGCCTTGTACTTGAAGCAATCGTTGCTGCAGAGTCCATTGAGGCAGATGATGATGATCTGAAGAAGGAATTTGAGAAGATGGCACAGATGTACCAGATGGAAGCAGATCAGCTCGCTTCCATGATTCCGGATGATCAGAAAGAAAACATGAAAAAAGACATTGCAGTCCAGAAAGCCGTGGAATTTGTTTTAGCTGAGGCAAATGTGACAGAAGCCGCTGAGGAGCTTGACTTCGAAGAAAAATAATTGATTTCAGGATCATAAGAATTTCTGGATACTGTTTATGTGGAAACAGGAGGAATTATGAGTTTAGTACCTTATGTCATTGAACAGACAAGTCATGGAGAAAGATCTTACGATATCTATTCCCGTCTTTTAAAAGAAAGAATCATTTTTCTTGGGGAGGAAGTAAATGATACGACAGCGAGTCTGATCGTGTCCCAGCTGCTTTTCCTGGAATCGGAGGATCCGGAAAAAGATATCAGCCTGTATATTATGAGCCCGGGAGGATCAGTGACTGCCGGAATGGCGATTTATGATACCATGCAGTTTGTGAAATGTGATGTATCAACAATTTGTATGGGAATGGCAGCCAGCATGGGAGCATTTCTTCTTGCCGGAGGAGCAAAGGGAAAGCGTCTCGCCCTGCCGAATTCTGAAATTATGATTCACCAGCCATCTGGCGGAGCACAGGGACAGGCTACAGAGATTGAGATTGTCGCAGAACAGATTCTCAAAACGAAAGAAAAGTTAAACAGAATTCTTGCTGAGAATACAGGACAGCCATACGAAAAGATCGTTCAGGATACAGAGAGAGATAATTATATGACAGCCGAGCAGGCGAAGGCCTATGGTCTGATCGATGTTGTGGTTGAAAAAAGACAGTAGATAAAAGAGTTACCACAGCTATGCCGGTTGTGGTAACTTTTGTATGAAGGAAATGGCAGTGTAAAGTGAGGTGACAATATGGCAACACGATCCGACAATAATAAGCAGTTCAGATGTTCATTTTGCAACAAAACCCAGGATCAGGTGAGAAAACTGGTCGCCGGTCCGAAAGGTGTTTATATCTGTGATGAATGTATTGAAGTATGTACGGAAATCATGGAAGACGAATTTGAAGACTTTAATGAAGATACCCAGGAAATCAATCTGATGAAACCGAAGGAGATGAAAGCGTTTCTTGATGAATATGTGATTGGCCAGGAGGATGCGAAGAAAGTATTGTCTGTGGCTGTCTATAATCATTACAAACGGATTCTTTCCGGGGAAAGTCATGATGTGGAATTACAGAAGAGTAATATTATCATGCTTGGGCCTACCGGTTCCGGAAAGACTCTTCTTGCCCAGACACTTGCAAAATTGTTGAATGTTCCTTTTGCCATCGCGGATGCCACAGCGCTTACGGAAGCCGGATATGTGGGCGAGGATGTGGAGAATATCTTACTGAAACTGATTCAGGCAGCAGATTATGATATCGAACGTGCCCAGACCGGAATCATCTATATCGATGAGATTGATAAGATTACCAGAAAATCTGAGAATACATCAATTACCCGGGATGTGTCCGGAGAGGGAGTACAGCAGGCGCTCTTAAAGATACTGGAGGGAACGGTAGCATCCGTACCGCCACAGGGAGGAAGGAAACATCCACATCAGGAATTTTTGCAGATTGATACGACAAATATTTTATTCATCTGTGGAGGAGCCTTTGACGGGCTGGAAAAAATTATCGAGAACAGAATCGGAAAGAAATCCATAGGATTCCAGGCAGAGATCATGGAACAGAGAAAGAAAGATGTGGGTGTACTCCTTCGTCAGGTTCTGCCGGAAGACTTTGTAAAATTCGGTCTGATTCCGGAATTTATCGGAAGAGTCCCGGTAAATGTATCACTGAATCCTTTAGATAAAGAAGCGCTGGTAAAAATTCTTACAGAGCCGAGGAGCGCACTGGTAAAACAATATCAGAAGTTATTTGAGATGGATGGCGTGGAACTGATTTTTACAGAAGATGCTCTTGAGGCAATTTCGGATAAGGCAATTAAGAGAAATACAGGAGCCAGAGGACTTCGTTCCATCATGGAATCTGTCGTGATGGATCTGATGTATACGGTTCCGTCTGATGAGATGGTAGCTACCTGCACGATTACGAAAGAGGCAGTGGAAGGTACGGGGGATCCGGTGCTTACCTATCATGACCAGCCGGTAAGCAAGAAAGCAATCACTCGAAAACACAAGAAAAAGAGCAATGATGAAATTGCCTAGATAAAGAGTATTGAAAAAGGAAACAGGCTGACACGGCGTGGGGATACTTATCGGCGTGCCGGCCTTTTTGTTGACCGGGCAGATATTTTGTTTTTGGTCGAATCAGGAAAAAACTCCGGAAAAAGGAGGAAATGAATGGAGAAAAAAATATTACCTTTACTGGCACTTCGGGGAAAGATGGTCTATCCGGAAACTTCTGTATATTTTGAAGTGTCCCGACCGAAATCTCTGAGTGCTTTAGAAGAGGCAGTCAGTCAGGACCAGAAAATTTTTCTGGTTAATCAGATCGATCCATCGGAAGAAAAGCCGAACGAGGAAGATTTATATAAAGTAGGAACTGTAGCCAGAATCCTACAGATGGTAAAAGCCGGACAGGGGATCCTCCGAGTTTTTGTGGAGGGAGAAAAAAGAGCCGGAATCTGTTCTTATATGGAGGAGGGTGATGTGGTCAGGGCAGAAGTGCAAGAACTGACCACACAGAATTATCCGGAAAATGAAGTGGAAGAGAAGGCAGTGTTCCGTACCCTTGCGGAACTTTTAGAAGAGTTTTCAAAGAAAAATCCCGGATTTTTATCAGTGCAGATGGAAAAGACCATGGAAAGAGGAAAACTTCTTCCGTTTCTTTATGAGCTGGCTTCTGAACTGCCTTTTGAACTGGATAAGAAACAGAAAATTCTGGAAGAGACCGATGTGATGAAATTGGCGGAGTCGCTGATCATGATTTTGAAGGAAGAAGTGGAAATCAGTGACATCCGGAATGAAATTGCACAAAAGGTAAAAGAAAACGTTGATAAAAATCAGAGAGATTATATACTAAGAGAACAGCAGAAAGTGATCCGGGAAGAGCTGGGTGAGGGAGATGTTGTTTCCGAATCCGATGAATATCTGGAAAAATGTGAGAAGCTTAAGGCTTCAAAAGTCGTAAAAGATAAGATAAGAAAAGAAATTCGCCGTTATAAAACGATGCCTCCAGTGGCTGCAGAAAGCACGATGATGAAAAATTATATTGAGACGATGCTTGAGATGCCATGGAACAAATATTCCAGAGACAATAAAGATTTAAATAATGCCAGAGAGATTCTTGAAGAAGATCATTATGGACTCGAAAAGGTAAAAGACCGGATTCTTGATTATCTTGCCGTTCATTTTCTGTCCCAAAAAGGAGAGACACCGATTTTATGTCTTGTAGGCCCTCCGGGAACGGGGAAAACATCCATTGCCCGTTCCATCGCCAGAGCGCTGAATAAAAAATATGTGCGTATTTCTCTGGGAGGAGTCCGTGACGAGGCAGAAATCCGGGGACATAGAAAAACATATGTGGGTGCCATGCCGGGCAGGATTGCAGAAGGAATCCGTCAGGCGGGTGTGAAAAATCCGGTGATGCTCCTCGATGAAATTGATAAAGTGAGCAGTGATTATAAAGGAGATACCGCATCTGCTCTTCTCGAGGTGCTCGATGGGGAGCAGAATGTAAACTTCCGGGATCATTACCTGGAGGTGCCCCTGGATTTAAGTGAGGTATTTTTCATTGCAACGGCCAATGATCTCTCTCCGATTGCAAAGCCGCTCCTTGACCGGATGGAGATTATTGAACTTTCCAGCTATACGGAAAATGAAAAATTCCATATTGCACAGAATTATCTGGTGAAGAAACAGCGAAAAGCCAGTGGCCTTACCAAAAAACAGGTGAGCATATCCGATGAGGTGATTCGGGAAATTATTCATTCCTATACGAGAGAGGCTGGTGTGCGTGAGCTGGAGAGAAAAATCGGTCAGTTGATGCATAAAGCTGCCCGTAAGGTTGTGGAGGGGGAAGAAAAAGTAGAAATCAAGAAAAAAAATCTGAGAGATTTGCTTGGAACCGCTCCATATGAAGAAGAAAAGGAAAACATGGAACCACAGGTTGGTGTAGTCCGGGGACTTGCATGGACGACGGTTGGAGGCGATACTCTTTCCATTGAAGTAAATGTTATGCATGGGAAGGGGAAACTGGAACTGACTGGAAGCATGGGAGATGTGATGAAAGAATCAGCCCGGATTGGAGAAAGTTATATCCGTTCTGTTGCAGATGATTATAATATTCCGGAAGACTATTTTGAAAAGCACGACATTCATCTCCACATACCGGAGGGTGCCGTGCCAAAAGACGGGCCTTCCGCAGGTATTACCATGGCTCTTGCCATGCTGTCAGCAATCACAAAAAGACCGGTCCGGGGTGAGATTGCCATGACAGGGGAACTTACACTAAGAGGACGGGTTCTCCCTATCGGAGGGCTTAAGGAAAAACTGCTTGCCGCAAAGACAGTCGGGGTAAAGGAGGTTTTTGTTCCGGCAGGAAACAGGAATAATGTGGCGGAGCTTGATGAAGAAATTACCGGGGGAATGAAAATTACTTACGTGAAAAAGATGGAAGAGGTTATACAGCAGGCTTTGAAGAAATGAGGATTTTACAATGATAATTAAAAGTGCAGAATTAGAAACTGTATGTGGTATTACCAGTAAATTACCTGAAAATCAGCTCCCGGAAGTTGCCTTTGCCGGAAAATCCAATGTGGGGAAATCGTCTCTGATCAATACCCTGGTGAATCGGAAAGCACTTGCGAGAACATCGGGACAGCCGGGAAAAACGCAGACGATCAATTTTTATAATGTCAATAAAGAAATGTATATTGTCGATTTGCCCGGCTATGGCTATGCAAAAGTTTCGAAAGAAGTTGCGGCAAAATGGGGACCGATGATTGAAAATTATCTTCACACATCCCGTCATCTTTGCATGGTTTTTCTGCTCATTGATCTTCGCCATAAGCCAACGGCAAATGATGTACAGATGTACCGGTGGATATTAAGTAATGGGTTTTCTCCTGCCATTGTGGCAACAAAGGCAGATAAATTAAAACGGAGTCAGATTCCAAAGCAGATAAAACTTCTGAAGGACACGTTAAAAGTAATTGAAGGTGTCCCGGTTATCCCGTTTTCTGCTGTGACAAAGGCAGGGCGGGACGAAATCTGGGAACTGATTGAAACATATGTATTAAAATAAGTATATCATAAAAGGATGCCGGGAGGATAAACCGGCATCCTTTTATGATAGCTGTATAACATGGAATTTCATTTAAAGAAGCAGTGTATCCATGATCTGGCTATAGACCTCGTCACTTTTGGCACTCCAGTTATCACAGATGGCAATGGCCTGCTCTTTTGAAACCACATTAATATTTAATTCAAGAAGGAGAGACCCCCTTTCTTTAATCTGTGCCTGAACCATGTATTCGCCCTTCTTCAGAGGCTGATAATCTGCAGTGATATCGACTTCTCTGCGAAGCTGATATTTCTTTTGAGCAAAATAGTCCATGATGTCTTCCTTAATCGGAGAAGAAATCTGGGCTTCAAACATGGACAGAGCCTCCTTGCCCGCATCAGTTAAATGATAATTGGTCGTGTTGCGGATGGTTTCCCCGCGAATAAATTCAGAATCCGCCAGTTCATTAATTGCCTGCTGCAGATGAAAATATGAAGTGTAGCCGTGGTTGACAAAAAATTCACTGAGTTGGGAATTTGTGAGTGGAAAATCCAGATTATCGAGCATAAATAATATCATTAATTTATATAATGTTAGAGATTCTTCTGACATAAGGAGCCTCCCTGCATAAAATTTCTATTCTTCATTTCTTTGTGAATACTGTTCAATACCAGTCGTTTATGAAAAATCCATTTCGGAGTAATTACCAGATTTTTTGGCCCGTCCCCGGTCATGCGTTCAACAACAATATCTTTTCGAAGACGGGAGAGACATCCGAGTAGATGGTCAATGTATTCGTCCATGGATAAAATCGGAAAGGGGTGTCTGCTATAATAATCTGCCAGAACAGTATTCTTTAGAATATAGAGCATGGATATCTTGATTCCACCGATGGGAAGGGTATTCAGGTAATCAATTGTCTCATATTCCATATTTATGTTTTCTCCCGGAAGTCCCAGAATGATGTGGGCAGTAGTGCGGATTCCCGCTTCGGAAAGTCTTCGGCAGGTCCGGGTGAAAGCTTCTGTTTCATAGGCCCGATTTAAAAAGCGGGCCGTGTCATCATGGCAGGTCTGCAGTCCCATTTCAATAAAAATGGGTTTCTTCTGATTGAATTCCACTAAAAGAGAAATCACTTCATCCGAAACACAATCCGGTCTGGTGCCGATACAGAGCCCCGCAATTTCCGGCTGGGAGATCGCTTCCCCGTAAAGACAACGGAGACGGGAAACCGGTGCGTAAGTGTTGGTGAATGCCTGGAAATAAGCCAGATATCTTTGTCCGTTGTATTTTCTCCCGGTTTGTGCTTTTCCAAGACGGATCTGTTCAGAAATAGGGAGGGAAGAATTTTCTGCGAATTCACCGCTTCCTCCCCCACTGCAAAAAATGCATCCGCCGGACGCGAGGGTACCATCCCGGTTCGGGCAGGTGAAGCCTCCGTCCAGACAGATTTTATAAAGTTTTTCTCCAAAATATTCCCGGAGAAAATGATTGTAGCTGTAATACCGTTCCATGGATTAACGGATGTGTCCCTTCACAGCCTGGCTGACCACCTCAGCAATCTGAGGATCAAAGGCATGAGGAAGAATGTTTGTCTCACAAAGTTCATTTTCCGGAACAAGTCCGGCGATGGCATGGGCAGCAGCCAGCTTCATTTCCTCTGTGATCGAGGAAGCCCGGCCTTCGAGGGCGCCTTTAAAAATGCCAGGGAAAACAAGAACATTGTTCACCTGATTCGGAAAGTCGGAACGTCCCGTTCCAACAACTCTTGCTCCGGCTTCTTTTGCAAGATCCGGCAGGATTTCCGGATCCGGATTTGCCATAGTAAAAAGTATGGAATCCTTCGCCATGGAACGAACCATATCCGAAGAAACGATTCCCGGCGCAGAAACACCGACAAAAATATCTGCCCCCTTCATGGCATCTGCCAGAGTTCCGGTTTTATGAGAAAGATTTGTGACTGCGGTCATCTTTTCCTGCATCCAGTTAAGCTGTGGATCACCGGAACATAAAATTCCCTGTCGGTCACATAAAGTGAGATCCTTAAATCCGTAGGATAAGAGCATTTTTGCAATGGCGATCCCGGCGGAGCCTGCTCCGTTTACCACGACTTTGCAATCTTCCTTCTTCTTTCCGACAATCTTTAACGCATTGATGATTCCGGCAAGAACAACGATAGCAGTTCCGTGCTGGTCGTCATGGAAGACAGGAATATCCAAAAGCTGGTTCAGGCGTTCCTCAATTTCAAAGCAGCGGGGTGCGGAGATGTCCTCGAGATTGATTCCGCCGAAAGCCGGAGCAATTCGGACGACTGTCTCGATAATCTCCTCCGTATCCTGGGTGTCAAGACAAATCGGGAAGGCGTTCACCCCTCCAAATTCTTTAAATAAGGCGGCTTTCCCTTCCATGACCGGCATGGCAGCCAGGGCACCGATGTTGCCAAGACCAAGTACGGCACTTCCGTCGGAGACGACACCTACTGTATTCGATTTTATCGTGTAACGGTAAACTTCCTCCGGGTCCCTGGCAATCGCCCGGCAAGGTTCTGCAACGCCCGGTGTATAAGCAAGAGCCAGATCTTCTGAAGAAGATACGGGACATTTTGCGTTAACTTCCAATTTCCCGTTCCACTGTTTATGAAGTTCCAATGATTTTTCTTTTATATTCATATTAATTTCCGTCCTTTCCCAGTCTATATTCTAGCACCGGATTTTCTTTATTGCAATTAGATATTTTATAAAATAAGGTTGTTTTCTTTTCGTTTTGTGCTATTATAAAAGGAAAGTTGTCATGCCGGAGCATGAGGTGTATCATATAGCAAAACTGCAGATACAGTTTTGATTAACAATTTTTCCTGTGTGAGAGGAAAGTACCCATTTCATCATAAAGAAACAATCTGTAAACTCTTATTCAATCCCAATTATTATTTATTATACGAAAAATTTAGGAAAAACAGAAAAACAGACGATATCGTGGAGGTTTTCTATGGATTTTGAAAATATGACACTGGTAGCCCTGAAAGCATATGCAAAAGAGAAAGGAATCAGAGGAGTCAGCACACTAAAAAAAGACCAGCTTATCGAACGGCTGAATGAGTCAGATTTAAAAAAGAAGACAGAAAATGAACTGAAAACAGAAGAAAAAAAGGTCGCAGAGCCAAAGGAAAAAGAAGAGAATAAGGAAGAGGAAGCCAGAGAAAAGAAACATCCGGTCTCCTCAATAAAAGGGGAACTGGCCAGTCTCGATAGCGGGCACAAGGCAAACGGCATACTTGAAGTTATGCCGGACGGTTATGGATTTATCCGCTGTGAAAATTATCTCCCGGGAGAAAATGATGTCTATGTATCACCGTCCCAGATTCGCCGTTTTAATTTAAAAACCGGAGATATTCTTGTGGGTAATATCCGTATTAAGACGCAGAATGAAAAATACAGTGCCCTGCTTTATGTAGAATCCGTAAATGGATACAAACCCTTTGAAGCATCAAAAAGAAAGAATTTTGAGGATCTTACTCCAATTTTCCCGGATGAGAGGATTCGTCTGGAAACGGAAAACGGACCGTTATCCATGCGCATGGTCGATCTTCTCTCCCCGATTGGAAAGGGGCAGAGAGGGATGATCGTTTCCCAACCCAAAACGGGAAAGACCACACTTTTAAAACAAATTGCAAAAAGCATTACAACAACCATGCCGGAAATGAAAGTGATTGTTCTCCTGATTGATGAGAGACCGGAAGAAGTAACGGATATCAGAGAGTCCATCGAAGGTCCGAATGCAGAAGTCATTTATTCCACATTTGATGAGCTCCCGGATCATCATAAAAGGGTCTCGGAGATGGTTCTTGAGAGGGCAAAACGTCTGGTGGAACATAAACAGGATGTTGTGATACTTCTTGACAGCATTACCCGTCTGGCCCGTGCATACAATCTTGTGGTACCTCCAAGTGGCAGAACATTATCCGGAGGCCTTGATCCTGCAGCACTTTATATGCCGAAAAAGTTTTTTGGTGCAGCCAGAAATATGAGGGAAGGCGGAAGTCTGACGATCCTTGCCACGGCACTGGTGGAAACAGGAAGTAAAATGGACGATGTGGTATTTGAGGAATTTAAGGGAACGGGAAATATGGAACTTGTTTTAGACAGGAAACTGGCAGAAAAAAGAATTTTTCCGGCCATTAATATTTTGCGTTCCGGAACAAGAAGGGATGATCTTTTGCTCTCCGGTGAGGAAAGAGAGATTGTATATGCCCTTCACCGGGAGCTGTCCGGAAACCGTGCAGAGGAAAACATGGAACAGATTCTGAGTATTTTTAAGAAAACAAAGAACAACCGGGAATTTATCCGGACCATGCGCCAATCTCTTCTGAAAAAGTGAGGAAAGATGCTTCCTTGACGGAACAAAAAAGATATGGTATATGATTAAAGAATAGATCTAAAGGAGAAAAAGCAATGATAAAGCATTATATTATGGTTTTTTTAATTTCCATGGTACCAATCGCAGAATTAAGGGCGGCGATTCCTTATTCCCAGGCAGTAGGACTTCCGCTGATTCCCTCTTATGTAATTGCGATTATCGGGAATATGCTTCCCGTTCCGATTATTTACCTGTTTGCGAGAAAGGTACTCGAAGCCGGGAATAAAATTCCGGGAGTGATTGGTAAATTTTGCCGGTGGTGTACTGCGAAAGGAGAGAAGGGCGGAGAAAAACTGAAAGCGAAGGCCGGGAGGGGTCTTTTTGTTGCACTGCTTTTTTTTGTGGGAATTCCCCTTCCGGGAACGGGAGCATGGACGGGAACACTGGCGGCAAGTTTTTTGAAAATGGATTTTAAATCCAGTGTGATTGCAGCGATGTGCGGTGTGCTTCTGGCTGGTGTGATCATGATGACCCTGAGCGCAGGATTTTTTTCACTGATCCGGTAGAAAGGATAAAGGAGGAAACGGATGAAGGAATCGGGAAGTTTCTTTGACAGGATATACGGATTTGATGCATTATCCTGTGGGTTATTATTGTTGAGCGTGATTTTAAATCTTTTTACAGGACTTTTTCCAAATGAAGTGTTAAACCAGCTGAATCTGATCAGTTTTCTTCCGCTGATTCTTTGTGTACTGCGTTTTTTTTCGCATAATCATGAGAAAAGAGAGGCGGAAAATGAGAAGTTTACGGCAATGCTCCACCCGATTTTTGAGGGGATGGCCGAGCGAGGCGAGGAAAGAAAGGAAGCAAAACTGTTTCGCTTTTTTAAATGTCCGGTATGCAGACAGAAACTCCGCGTACCAAAAGGAACGGGCAAGGTGGAGATCACCTGTCCGAAATGTGGAAATAAATTCATAAAAAAAGCCTGATGATATGGGACGGGACCAGTGTATGACACAGCCGGCTGCAACCGGTAATTTTCACCGGTTCCGTCTTGTGTTTTCACGGTGTCTTTCGTCCCGGGCCTGCTTTGAAAAAATACAGCCGCAGTAATCCTGGCGATAGAGATGATACTTTTCCGAAAGGGCGATGGAGCGCAGGTATCCCCCCTTTTTCTTAAAATCGGAAGGAAGGTGGGCAACCCCGTATTTTAAGGCGAGCTCCTCTCCGATTTCGTTGATCCACCGGGCATTTTTGTGAGGACTGATCGAGAGAGTTGTTGTGAAATAATCTGCCTTGGCCAGGGCGGCATTTCTGGCAGTCTCTTCCATGCGAAGCCGGTAGCAGTGATAGCAGCGCATCCCTCTTTCCGGCAGATCTTCCATGCCCTTTGCCATGGCAAAAAAATCCTCCGGGTGATATTCCCCTTCTACAAAAGACACGTCATCCTCATAACCGGCCTCGTGAATCAGACGCTTCATTTCCCCGGTTCTTTTTCTGTATTCTCTTTCCTCCGTAATATTTGGGTTGAAAAAGAAAATAGTAATTTTAAAAAATTTTGTCAGATACTCCAGCACATAGCTGCTACAGGGGGCACAGCAGGAATGGAGGAAAAGGGAAGGCCGGGCCTCTTTTTGAGGTGGAATTTCTGAAATAATCTGATCTAATTGTTTCTGATAGTTTATTTTATTCATAAAATATGCTCCTTTTTTAAAATTTGAAGTAATTCTAATATTATCATAGGAAGAAAAGGGATGCAAATCCCGGGAACATGGACATAACTTCCGGAATATTTTAATAA
>JALFIK010000122.1 GCA_022776205.1 Eubacterium sp. | reverse complement strand
CAGGATGACCCTGTAGGGCAGCCGCAACGGAAACGATCATTTCCGGCATTGTCGTTGCAAAACTTACGATCGTCGCACCGATCACATAGCGGGGAATCCCGGAAATTTCTGCGAGGCCGGATGCCGCATCCACAAACCAGTCGCCTCCCTTACAAATCATTAATAATCCAAGCAAAAAAGACACATAAACCATGTACATCCCTCCCGTGTATCTATAGTTTAACTATGTCTTTTCTTTGTAAATTATACTATCTTTTCTTTCGTTGTGCACTAACAGATTCTGAGTCAGTGTGCAATTGTTCAATTTCTTTACGAATTTCATCCATTTTAAGATCAAGCGATGCACTCTCTTCCGCGCACTGCTTTAATTTCTCCGTCAACTGATCGGATGCAATATTTTTCTTGTATTTTAATTTATGCTCCAGACTGGCCCAGAAATCCATGGCAATTGTTCGAAGCTGAACTTCAACTTTCATCTTCTTTTTCTGATGCTCGAGGAAAATCGGAATCTCAATAATAAGATGCAGGCTACGGTATCCGTTATCCTTTGGATTCTTTATGTAATCTTTTCTCTCAATGAGAGTGACATCATCCTGCTCTAAAAGACAGTCCGCCAGAAGATAGATATCTTCCCGGAAAGAACAGATTACCCGGATTCCTGCAATATCAAATAGATTCTCTTCTATACTTTTGGAAGAAAAAGGAAGATTTCTCCGGTTCATCTTCTCCATAATGCTCTCGAGACTCTTTAATCGTGTCTTAATCGACTCAATCGGATTTCTGTCATGCGCCAGGGAAAATTCCTCGTTTAAGACCCGGAACTTTGTTTCCACCTCCATCAGAGCGCACTGATAATATGCCATTAACGTTTTAAAAGGCTCCTGCTCCCTTGCAAGCATCTCCTGAATCTCTTTCGTAGTCAGCTGCTGGAAAAGACGACTCCGGATCTTTTCTCCGATGGGAGAACGTAAAAGATCGTCAATTGCTCCAAACATCTTCTTCCTTTGTTCCATAATATGACCTCATTTCGCAAAATCTCTTGTATTATTTTACCATATCATTCGCCATTTCTAAATACTTTTTTTATTTTTCACAGAATATTTTACGAATTATGCAATATATTATCCGAATTCTTCCGGATTCATTCTTGTCATTCTCCGGCTGGCATTGTATAATATAACTAAATTATGGTATGGGGACAGGTGTACATATGAACTTAAGACAGATTAATGATTTATGGGATGAATACAAGAAAAAATATGGTCTGGACATGGATATTCGGATTTCTGCCGTTGTATATGATGCCGAGAAATATGTTGAAGGTTTTTTCAACCTTTTAGAACTTCTTGACGGAAAATACATACTCCATTTGAATCCGAGATTTCATTTGTATAGTGACAGTTATGCCCGCTTTATTCTTTTCCATGAGTTTACCCATTTTTATGATTTCATTAACTGCCCTTTTGATAAATCAGAAGATTTATTTATTTACATGAATGCATATTCTGAGTTTCATGCCTGTCGTGTCACACTTGCCCGTTTTATGGAACGACTGACGATTAAGACAGTCCATGTGAACAAGATTCAGATCCCCGGACCTTTTAACGAGATATCCATTCGCAATCTTCTTGAAGAAGGATTGTGGAGAGTAAAAGTAAGCTTTGAACAGTTTATGAATTCCTTAGAGCCGAATGATTTCATCATGACTTTCCGGCAGCTCATGTATCTGCTCGGTTATATTTCTCTTTTTGAAAATGATGAAGTGCTTCTTAAACAGACACTGGAATTTGCTCATCTTGATACAGATGATTTCGTTGACTTATACCATGCATTGAAAGACATTGAAATTGATGAGATTATCCGTCTTACACGAAAGATTTATGATGTTGCTTTTCTTATTTATCTGAGAGGGATTTTCCGGAAGAAATATGACAAAGATATTTTACCTGATGATGAGCTGGAGCAGATTACCACTGATAACTATGAAGAGTACAAAAATATTTTAGACAAGAGAGCTGCTAAACGTGCAGCATAAGAATGACCGTTTTATAGAGAACCCGCTTCATGCGGGTTCTTTTTATTTAATGGGAAATTACTCCATTTTCTATCAAATAAATAAACTCTCCGGGCAGAATCGCACTGCGGCGGAGAGAAATTATGTTGCGAAAAGCAACCCGCCGCAAGCACACAATCCTGCTGTTTATCGAATCTGACCGTCCCCACGAATAATATATTTATAGGTACAAAGTTCTTCTAATCCCATCGGTCCTCTGGCATGAAGCTTCTGTGTGGAAATTCCCATTTCACATCCAAGACCGAATTCACCACCATCTGTAAATCGGGTTGAAACATTAACATAAACCGCCGCACTGTCTATCCTGTCCGTGAAGCAGGAGGCTGCCTCCGGGGACTCTGTGATGATTGCATCGCTATGTCCTGTTGAGTGTAGAGAAATATGTTCCACTGCTTCTTCTACACTATCAACGATTTTAACAGCAAGGATATAATCTAAGAATTCTGTATCAAAATCTTTTGCTCCCGCCGGTACCCCGTCAATAATTTTCAGAGATCGTTCACAAAGACGCAGTTCTACCGGAACTAGTCCTTTTTCTTTTCGATCGTCTACCAGTTTCTTTTTCAATAAAGGAAGAAAATCATTTGCAATGTCACGGTGAACCAGTAAAACTTCTTCTGCATTACATACACTTGGTCGACTGGTTTTTGCATTTTCAATAATGGACAAAGCCTTGTTAAAGTCTGCAAAGGCATCCACATATACATGGCAAATACCTGTTCCGGTCTGAATACATGGAACTTTCGCATTTTCCACACAGGAATGAATCAGACCAGGACCGCCTCTTGGGATGAGCAGATCCACATATCCTACCGCTTTCATCAGTTCCACAGAGCTGTTGCGACTTGTATCTTCAATCAGTTCAATACCACTTTCCGGGAGTCCGGTTATATTGAGACCTTCTTTCAGTGCATCTACGATTGCCTTCGCACTTCTCCATGCTTCCTTGCCGCTTCTGAGTACACAGACATTACCACTTTTAATACAAAGGGCAGCGGCATCACTTGTAACATTGGGACGGCTCTCATAAATTATGGCGATCACTCCCATTGGAACTGCTGTTTTTTCGATAGTTACACCATTCGGACGAATCACTTTTTTCAGTATTTTACCCGACGGATCTTCCAGATCAATCAATTCCCGGATCCCTCCTGCCATTCCACGGATTCTGTCCTCATTTAATAACAGTCGATCGATCATCACATCAGAAATTTTACCACGGGCAGCCTCCACGTCCTCCTTATTTGCCACAAGAATGCTATCCATATGGGAAAGGAGTGAATCTGCCATATTTATTAATGCACGATTTTTTGTTTCCGTATCTGCGGAGTTTATTAAGACTCTGGCACTTTTTGCCTGTTCTAATAATTGTTTTGTCGTCATGCTTTTTTCCTCCCAATAAATTTTGTACCAACTTTTTCTCCATCAAGAATTTTATATAAAAGTTCCGGATGGGATCCGTTGGCAATGATCATGTCAATTCCTGCTTCCATGGACATTTCCGCCGCATGGATTTTCGTAATCATTCCGCCTGTCGCCAGCTCACTTCCTTTATTGCCTGCCAGATTCGCAATTTCAGGGGTAATGGAAAAAACTGTATCAATCAACTGGGCGTCCGGGTTATCATGGGGATCATCCGTATAAAGCCCGTCAATATCACTCAATATAATCAGCAGATCTGCACCGGCATTAATGGCCACGATTGCCCCCATGGTGTCATTGTCCCCAACAGAAATTTCCTGAGTGGCAATGGTATCATTTTCGTTAATGATGGGAATCGCATTCAGCTCAAGAAGACGATTCAGAGTGCTTTGAAAATTACGGTGACTTTCCTCATTGGAAAAATCAAGACCGGTAATAAGCATCTGCGCTACAATATGGTTGTATTCCCGGAAAAGTTTATCGTATAAATACATCAGTTCACACTGACCAATGGCCGCAGCCGCCTGTTTTGTGGGCATATCTTCCGGTTTCGTCTCCATGTTTAATTTTCCGACACCCATTCCGATTGCTCCGGAAGATACTAAAATCAACTCATTTCCGGCATTTTTAATGTCACTTAGTATTTTACATAACTTTTCAATCCTTCGGATATTAATTCTGCCTGTTCCGTGAGTCAAAGTCGAAGTTCCCACTTTTACAACGATTCGCATAAAAACCTCCTAAAAAAGGGCACCCGAATAACAGGTGCCCCCTTTTCTTTTCTAAATGTTTTTTACAGAACCTTACTCAAGAAGTTCTGCGTTCTCTCATTGGTCGGATGATCCATCACTTCTTCCGGGGTGCCCTGCTCCATAATGACACCCTGATCAATGAAGAAGACTCTGTCCGCCACATCATGGGCAAATCCCATCTCGTGCGTAACAACAACCATCGTCATGCCTTCTGCAGCAAGTTCTTTCATAACATCGAGAACTTCGCATACCATTTCAGGATCCAGCGCGGAAGTCGGCTCATCAAAAAGCATAATGTCCGGTTCCATGGCAAGAGCACGGGCAATCGCCACACGCTGTTGCTGACCACCGGAAAGCTGTCTCGGTTTTGCATCTGCCTTATCTGCAAGACCGACACGTTTTAACAGCTCCATCGCCTTTTTTTCTGCTTCTTCCTTCGATTTCAGCTTGAGCTCCACAGGAGCAAGCATCACATTTTCTTTTACC
>JALFIK010000109.1 GCA_022776205.1 Eubacterium sp. | reverse complement strand
GATTCTTAGAGGAACAGACGGAAAGATACTTACCTTTACGGATTTCCAGGGGGTGGAGAGAGAAGATTTACCGGAAGAAAGAGTGGAGCCGGTTCAGGGTAATGACCTGATCACTTCTCTTGATTACAATATGCAGTGTTTTGCCAGGCAGGCAGCGTGGAAGGTAAAAAAGGCGAAAAAAGCAAAAAGGGTATCCGTGATTTTAATGAATCCGCAGAACGGTGAAATTTATGCACTGGTCAGCCTTCCGGAATATGATCTTAATCAGCCGTTTAAACTGGAAAAGGAATATGAAAACGAGGGGAAAACACAGAATGATAAATTGAATAATATGTGGAGAAATCCTGTGATCAGTGATTCTTATGAACCGGGTTCGGCCTTTAAGATTGTGACGGCAACAGCCGCGCTGGAAGAAAAAAAGGTGAGTCTTACGGATTCTTTTTACTGTCCGGGATTTAAAATTGTGGAGGACCGGAAAATACGTTGTCATAAGACAAACGGTCATGGGTCGGAAACTTTTCGTCAGGGATTTATGAATTCCTGTAATCCTGTTTTTATGGAAATCGGTGCCCGGGTCGGTGCAGCAGATATGTTGAAATATTATCGCAAAATGGGTTTGTATGAAAAAACAGGGGTGGATCTTCCTGGAGAGGCCGGTTCAATTATGCATAAACTCGATAAAATTGGTGCCGTGGAGCTGGCGACTATGTCCTTTGGACAGTCCATACAGATTACACCTCTCCAGCTTATGCGGGCTGTAAGTGCTGCAATCAATGGGGGAACGCTCATTACACCCCATTTTGCTCTGGAAAAGAGAAATTCTGTAACAAAAGAGTATACGGAATATAATTTTAGGACAAAAAAGGGAGCTGTTTCCACAGAAACTTCAAAAACACTGCGGGAACTTCTTGAGGCGGTAGTTGCAGAAGGCACGGGGAAAAAAGGGCAGGTAGAGGGCTACCGGGTTGGCGGGAAGACGGCAACCAGTGAAAAGCTACCGCGAAGAAATGGAAAATATATCTCTTCTTTTATTGGATTTGCTCCGGCGGATCATCCGCAGATTCTGGGACTGATCCTTATTGATGAACCGGTCGGAGTCTATTACGGCGGTGTGATTGCGGCACCGGTCATGGCAGAAATTTTTCAAAATGTTCTTCCCTGTCTTGATAATATGTGAAAAGAGGATTATACTGTGTTAGAATGTCTGAAATTACAAAGAGATAAAATGGAGGTTAACAGATTATGGATCATTCAATTGCAATCCCCGCATTAATTGCATTTTTTATTACATTGATACTTGGACCCGGCCTGATTAACTTTTTACATAAGTTAAAATTTGGCCAGTTTATCCGGGAGGAAGGTCCGGAATCCCATCTGAAGAAATCGGGAACGCCTACCATGGGCGGGGTACTGTTTCTGACCGGAATTCTCGCAGGATCTGCATTTTTTATTCCGGATCACCGTAGGATTCTGCCGATTTTGTTTGTGACCTTTGGCTTTGGCCTGATTGGATTTCTCGATGATTATATTAAGGTTGTCATGAAGAGAAATCTCGGACTGACACCTGCCCAGAAGATGTTCGGGCAGATTCTGGTTACTGCAGTTTTTGCGTATTATATGGTGAATTATTCAGGACTTGGAACCGGAGTGCTCATCCCGTTTTCCGGCGGGAAAATGCTTGATCTTGGTTTCATGTATATACCGGTGCTTTTTGTAGTTGTGCTTGGTACGGTGAATGGTGCAAACTTTACCGATGGGCTGGATGGTCTTGCGGCGAGTGTGACCACATTGATCGCAGTTTTTCTGACAGTAATTGCAGTGGGAACGAAATCCGGTCTCCATCCGGTAATTTGTGCGGTGATTGGCGCCCTGCTTGGATTTTTATGTTTTAATACCCATCCGGCAAAAGTGTTTATGGGGGATACCGGTTCACTTGCCCTGGGTGGATTTGTTGTGTCAACTGCATATTTACTTCAGATTCCGCTGTTCATTCCAATCGTTGCATTTATTTATTTTATTGAAGTACTATCGGTCATTATTCAGGTGGCATATTATAAGAAAACGAAAAAGCGTATTTTTAAGATGGCGCCGATACATCATCATTTTGAACTGTCCGGATGGCCGGAAACGAAAGTGGTTTCCATCTTTTCCATTGTGACAGCTGTATTGTGTCTGATTGGTATGCTGGCTTATTAATTAATATAAGTATAAGATACATGGTATGATACTGGAGGTAACTATGAATTTAAAAGAAAAAAGGATACTGATTGCCGGTGCCGGCATCAGCGGAATCGGAGCAGCGGCACTCCTTGGAAAGGCGGGAATCCCCTCTACAATTTATGATGGAAAGGAAGACCTCGACCGGAAGGCGGTTCTTGCTAAAATGCCGGAAGGAACACAACTTTCATTTCTCCTTGGAGAGTTTCATGAAGAGACAGCAGATCAATATGACTTACTGATCTTGAGCCCGGGAATTTCTGTGCACAAACCGGTAGCGAAGGCCTTTTATGAAAGAAAAAAGCCGGTCTGGGGAGAGATTGAGCTTGCCAGTCATTTTGCTAAAGGGAGAATTGCAGCAATTACCGGAACCAATGGAAAAACGACGACAACTGCTCTGGTGGGGAGTATTTTAAAAGAGTATTACCGTTCTGTTTTTGTTGTGGGAAATATTGGAATTCCTTTTACTTCTGTGGCACTTGACACAGAAGAGGACAGTGTGATTGCAGCGGAGATCAGCAGTTTCCAGCTGGAAACAACGACAAATTTCTGTCCGCAGGTCAGTGCTGTTCTTAATGTGACACCGGATCATTTAGACAGACATGGTACGATGGAAGTCTATGCCGATACAAAACTTTCTATCTCAAAAAAACAGAGGAAAGATCAGGTGATTGTCCTCAATTACGACGATCCGATCACGAAGGAGATGGCAAAGAAAACACCTGCCCGTCCGGTAATGTTCAGCAGGCTTACAGATCTGGCAGAGGGAATCGTTCTGAAAAATGATACTTTTGTGATTCGGGAAGATGGAAGAGAATTTCCGGTATGTACAACCGGAGAGATTAAGCTCCTTGGTTCCCATAATCATGAAAATATTCTCGCAGCCATCGGCATAGCATATTATATGGGGGTACCGGTAGAGCAGATTCGGTCTGCCGTTATGAATTTTACTGCGGTGGAACACCGGATTGAGTATGTAGATACTGTGGATGGCGTAGATTATTATAACGACTCAAAGGGAACGAATCCGGATGCGGCCATCAAGGGAGTTTCTGCCATGACAAAGCCTACGATTCTTCTGGGCGGAGGTTATGATAAGAAGTCCACTTATGATGAATGGATTGATTCATTTAATGGTAAAGTAAAGTATCTGATTGTTATGGGGGCAACTGCCCAGGCAATTGCAGACACGGCTAAAGCCCACGGATTTCATAATGTGATATTTGCACAGACACTGGAAGAGGCGATGGATATCGCCCGGGAAAAAGCCAGACCGGGAGATGCGGTATTATTGTCACCGGCCTGTGCAAGCTGGGGCATGTTTAAAAATTATGAAGTAAGAGGACAGGTATTCAAGGAAATTGTTCGAAAATTCAAGGGGTGATGTGAATGGCTTATCATGCGGCAGGAAAGAAGAAAGTGGCGAACCGTTCTGAAAAAATTAAGGGAGAAAAAATGCATCCGCATGTCATGGATTACTCCATATTGTTTCTTGTGCTCTTTCTTGTGGGATTTGGTCTGGTAATTTTATATTCTACCAGCTCGTATAAAGCAGGTCTTCTTTACTCAGATACTGCTTATTGGCTGAAAAAACAAGCTGTTTTTGCAGTGCTTGGTATCCTTTGTATGCTTGGAATGACAAGGATCGATTATCATTTCTGGAAAAAGAAAAAATGGTTTACTCCAGCCATTTATTTCGGAACCATTGCCGTCCTGCTTTTCACTTTTGTATTTGGCGCTCTGAGCCATGGATCCAGGAGATGGCTTTCCATCGGTCCGATCCGATTCCAGCCTTCAGAAGTGGCAAAAATGACTCTGACCCTTTTCCTTGCAGCTTATATCAGTAAACATGCCAGAGAAATGCGAAACTGGAAAGGGTTAATCAAACCTTTCTTAATGTCCTTGGTAATTGTCGCGATCGTCGGAATCGAAAATTTAAGCACATGTATCATCCTTTTGGCGATTACTTTTATTATGCTTTTTGTTGCCAGCCCGCTTTACAAACCATTTGTCGGATTTATTCTTGCCGGGCTTGCGGGCGCCGGGGCGCTGATTCTTACCCAGGGATACCGGGTGACCCGGTTTAAAGTGTGGCTCGATCCGGCATCTTCTCCGAAAGGGGAACAGACGATGCAGGGACTGTATGCCATCGGGTCGGGAGGCCTGTTTGGCAAGGGACTGGGACAGAGCATGCAAAAGCTTGGTTTTTTACCGGAGGCAAATAATGACATGATTTTCTCTGTCATCTGTGAAGAACTTGGCCTTTTCGGTGCAATCTGTGTTATCGCCCTGTTCTTTGCACTGCTCTGGCGTTTTATGAAAGTAATTGCAGGAGCACCGGACCTGTATGGATCCATGATTGTTGTCGGGGTAATGGCACATATCGGCATCCAGGTATTTATCAATATCGCTGTTGCGACGAACACGATACCGAATACGGGGATACCTCTTCCGTTTATCAGTTACGGAGGCAGCTCTCTTGTTTTTTTACTCATAGAAATGGGGCTGGTGCTTTCGGTATCGAGGTATAGTAAGAGGAAGAGCTGATGGAAGGAAGAAATCTGAAACTTGTAAAAAACAGAAGAGCAAAAAAAATAAGGCTGTTATACATAGTGGTTTTTTTCGTTGTAATTATCGGCCTGGGTGGTTATTTCCTTGCCGTTGATTTTAGAATCCGTGATATTGAAATAAAGGGAAACAGCACCTATACAGATACGGAAATACTCGATGCAATGAAGGAGGTTGGCTATGTGGGCAACACTCTCCTGATGATTGCTCAGAATCAGCTGTTTGGACAGACATACCTGCCACTTATTGAGAGTGTATCCATGGGCTACGAAGACAGTCATGTGCTTAAAGTCCAGGTGAAAGAGAAACTTCGTGCCGGCGTATTCAAATATATGAATCAGTATGTATATTTTAATGAAAAAGGTATCGCCATGGAAAGTCGCAATACCCTGTTTGACAAAGTGCCGGTGGTGACCGGAGTAAAATTTGATACAATGGAACTGGAGAAAAAAATCCCTGTAAAGGGGAACTATTTTAATACGATTGTGGAGATTACCAAAAAGATTGCCACTTACAAACTTTCTGTTTCTGAGATACATTTCAGAGGAGAAAATGACATCACGCTGACTACCCCTGATTATAAAATATATCTTGGCTCTCCATCTTATCTGGAGGGAAAAATGTCGAAAATTCCGTCGGTGATAAAAGCTCTTGAGAAAGAAAAGAAAAAGGGAATTATTGATATGCATTTATATACAGATGACAAAATGATTATCACATTCAGAAAGAAATAAAAAAACAGTATTTTGCATTTGAATAAGAAAAAATCAGAAAAAATCATTTTCTAGTTGATTATTTCACAAAAAAAACGTATTATATATCTATGATAAGTAAAATCGGGTGAATTATATATTTACATAGAATAAGGAGGAGTAAAACCTTGCTGGAAATTATGTCAAACGAAGAATTAGCACAAGCTAAAATCCTGGTAATCGGCGTTGGTGGAGCTGGAAACAATGCAGTAAACCGTATGGTGGATGAAGCCATAGAGGGTGTCGAATTAATTGGAATCAATACGGATAAGCAGGCTCTTGACCTGTGTAAGGCAGAGACCCGGGTTCAGATTGGTGAGAAACTTACAAAGGGACTCGGTGCCGGAGCAAAGCCGGAAATCGGTGCGGCAGCAGTGGAAGAGAACCGTGATGAGATTACGGAACTGGTGAAAGATGCAGATATGGTTTTTGTTACCTGTGGAATGGGTGGCGGTACGGGAACCGGAGCGGCACCTGTTGTGGCAGAGATCTCCAAGGAACTTGGAATTCTGACGGTCGGTGTTGTGACGAAACCATTTATTTTTGAAGGAAAGCCACGTATGAACAATGCTCTTATGGGAATCGAACGCCTGAAAGAGAATGTGGATACCCTGATCATTATTCCGAATGACAAGCTCCTGCAGATCTGCGATAAGAGAACATCGATCAAAGATGCTTTTTGTAAGGCAGATGAAGTGCTTCAGCAGGGTGTGCAGGGTATTACGGATCTGATTTTCAAACCGGGACTGATCAACCTTGATTTTGCAGATATCCAGACTGTCATGAGGGACAAAGGCATTGCCCATATCGGAATTGGTGTCGGACAGGGAGAAGATAAGGCAGTGGAGGCAATTAAGAGTGCCATGGAAAGTCCGCTCCTTGAGACAACGGTAAGTGGAGCAACGGACATTATTATTAACTTCTCCGGTGATGTTGGTATTCAGGAAGTTTATGAAGCGGTATCCTATCTCACGGAAGTTGCAGGTGATGAAGCGAATATCATATTTGGTAATGTGGAAAGTGAAGATGTGCCGGAGGATGAAGTGAGCATTACAATTATCGCCACAGGTCTTCAGGATGTTTCCGGGAGCGGAGCTTCCATGAAAGGGGGACGTCGTTCTTCCGGAGAAAAGAAAAGTGAGCAGGCCGGTCCAACCTATAGCGGACAGGCAATTCGTTCTGCAGCATCTTCCCGTGCAGGAGAGGGAAGAGATACCGCATCCCGCACTTATGATAACCGGGACATGGAGATTAAGATTCCGGAATTTTTGCAAAAGAGAAGATAAGTCTGGCCGGAATTTGACAGGAATATTCCACCAGAATCTACTTCACTCCTCATAATAATACGAATCACGTTTTACAAAGTCGAAAGGTAAAGGTTTTTTCCTTTTCATTTCGACTTTGTTTTTTTATGCGTTTTTATATAATGAATTAATCACATAGCACATGGAATGTATCATGAAAGTAGTACCGGCACAAATTCTTTTTTATAATTTCTTTGCGGATTACTGTATTCTCAGTCTGGTGAGACAAAATCTATTTCCACAGATTACGAGAAAACGTATTGTCGGAGGAGCTGCAGTATTATCTCTGTCTTATTTCCTTTGGAAATGGTGTTATCCGCTTTTTCCTGGAACTTTGTGGAAAATAACGGGACCGGTTACAGTAATTGTTTTATTATGTTTGCTATTTAAGATTCACTCGGCAGGAATGTTTGCAAAAATGATGGCAGTTCTGTTTCTGTATGTTTTTCTGATTGGAGGGATGGAATATTATATAACCGTACACATTCCTCTGCATGTGACGCAGAATTGGAAAGGGGCATGTGTTTCGCTCTTTGTTATGGGGAGTGTATCTGCAGTACTGTTGGCCTGGGGAACAGAGAAGGGGAAAGAAAAAAGAATCAGGAGGAATCTATACGACATAAAAATCAGCCGGCAGGGGAAATGGACATTATGCCGGGGACTGTATGATTCCGGAAATCTTCTTCAGAGCAGACTGACAGGAAGAGGAGTGATGGTCATGCAGAAAAAAGAGGCAGAGAAAATACTGACAGAGGAAGAAAAAAAGATAATCAATGATTTTTACGGGAAAGAAGCATTTCCCTGGAAAGAGATGCTCCTTCATTTGCAAACTGGTTTTTATACCTTGTCCTATGTAACCGTGGATCATAAAAATGCACAGATGCCCGCTTTCATGGCAGACCGGATTGTTGTGGAGAAAAATGGGGAGGTGTTTGCTGATGTACGAGGGATGATTGGCATCAGTAAGGAGGATTTTTTTCAAAAAGAAGATATAGCAGTCCTGCTTCCGGCTGATATTTTTGAACAGGAAAATCGTCACGCAGTTATCTGAAGGAGGAGAAAAATATGGCAGTTGTTTTCAGCACATCCGGGGTAGATCGTGTGAGATTTACCGTGATGAATAATATGAAATCATTACTTCACCCGCAGAGGGAAATTCATTACATAGGCGGAACCGATATCCTTCCGCCACCGTTAGAGCCGGAAGAAGAGGCTTATGTTTTAAGCCAGCTTGATACGAAAAGAAGTGAGGAAGCAAAGGCACTTCTCATCGAGAGAAATCTGCGGCTTGTCGTCTATATTGCAAAAAAATTTGAAAATACCGGAATCGGGGTGGAAGATCTAATTTCAATCGGAACAATTGGCCTTATAAAGGCCATACAGACATTTAAGGTGGACCGGAAAATCAAACTGGCCACTTATGCCTCCCGATGTATAGAAAATGAGATACTCATGTATCTGCGCAGAACCAATAAAACCAAAATGGAAGTATCCATTGATGAGCCCCTCAATGTGGACTGGGATGGAAACGAACTTCTTTTATCCGATATTCTTGGAACGGACAGTGATGTGATTTCCAAGGATATTGAAGATGAAATTGACAGAAAAATGCTACGGAAAGCGATGGAAAGTCTCACGGACCGGGAAAAACTCATTATACGTCTTCGCTTTGGAATGGGCGGGGAAGAAGAAGAAAAAACCCAGAAGGAGGTTGCGGATCTTCTCGGAATTTCCCAGTCCTACATCTCCCGCCTGGAAAAGAAGATTATGAATCGTTTAAAAAAAGAAATGATTAAAATGGAATAGGCAAGAGTTCTAACATTATGATTTATTCTTCAATAAAGTTGCGGATGGATTTCAGTGCGTTCTTTTCGAGGCGGCTTACCTGTGCCTGGGAAATACTGATTTCATCCGCAACTTCTGTCTGTGTTTTTCCCTCAAAAAATCTTTTCTGAATGATATGATATTCTCTTCCCGGAAGATGATTCATTGCTTCCTGCAGAGAGAGATTTTCAATCCAGGCTTCTTCCCGGTTTTTTTTATCATATACCTGATCCATGAGAAATAGAGAATCATTGCCGTCCTGATAGACGGGATCAAAAAGAGACATGGGTGTGGCAATTGCATCGAGGGCATAAATGACATCTTCTTCCGGAAGGTTAATTTCTTTTGCAATTTCTTTCAGAGTGGGATCCTTGTCCATCGATTTGGTAAGCTGTTCTTTTGCGTAAATTGCTTTATAGGCGGTATCTCGTAAAGAACGGCTTACCCGGATACTGTTATTGTCCCGCAGATAACGCCGGACTTCTCCAAGAATCATTGGTACAGCGTAGGTGGAAAACTTGACATCCAGGCTCCGGTCAAAATTATCAACCGCCTTCATCAGACCGATACATCCGACCTGGAACAGATCGTCTGCGTTTTCATGATTGGCGGAAAAACGCTGGATGACACTTAAAACAAGACGCAGATTTCCTTTGATATATTCTTCTCTTGCATGGGAATCCCCCTGCTCGATCCGTTCGAACAACATTTCTTTTTCTTTATCGGATAAGAGAGGAAGCTCCGAAGTATTTACACCACAGATTTCAACTTTGTTAAGAAACATCTGTATCCTCCTGATTAATGTAGCTGAAAAAATCACTTGTAAAAGCAAATGAAAGATAAAAATATCTGTATAAAAGCATGAACGTAATTTGCTGAAAATATTCACAGAAAACATGGATATATTTTTGAAATCTGGTATAATAAAAAAGTATATTGTGTTTTATGAACAAAAAGAGGAGGAGCATCAATATGGTAGCAGAGATTGTATGTGTGGGAACAGAACTGCTTCTGGGAGACATCGTCAACACGAATGCCCAGTACATTTCAAAAGAACTGGCGCATATCGGGATAGATTTGTTTTACCAGACCGTTGTGGGAGATAATAAGGAACGGCTTTCTGCTGTTTTGGATACTGCGCTTTCCCGATCCGATCTTATTATTACAACCGGAGGACTCGGGCCGACAAAGGACGATCTGACAAAAGAAGTTGCCGCGGAATTTTTCGGAAAGAAACTCGTATTTCATGAGAAGACGTTTCAGCATGTTAAGAAAAGACTGGAATCTTACGGAATCTATAATATGACAGAAAGCCAGAAGAAGCAGGCAATGGTGCCGGAAGGTGCTCTTGTTGTCACAAATCCAGCAGGGATGGCTCCGGGAATTATTATGGCCCAGGGTGATAAGGCAATTGTCATGCTTCCGGGACCGCCAAAAGAGATGAAAGTCGTTTTGAGGGAATGCTGTCATCTTTTTATCAATCGCCTGTCTGATCAGGTATTTGTGTCCATTAATATTAAATGTAAGGGACCGGATGAGCTGCCGTTAAAGGAGATTGGTGAGGCACCGGTTGCAGATTTGTTAGGAGACATTCTTGATAATGAGAATCCGACGGTGGCCACCTATGCGAAGGAAGACGGGGTGCTGATTCGTGTTACGGCATCGGGAAAGAGCAGGGAAGACGCCCTCTCCATCATGAAACCAATCGTCACAAAAATTGCGGAGATTCTCGCAGGCAAGATTGCCTGGGTAAAAGAGGAAATTTAATCTGTATCCGGCGTAATTCGTCAAAAAACATAAGAGAAAAGAGGTAAATTCGTGGAATCATTTAGTATGAAAAAAATTATGGAGAAATATAACAGTATCAGCCTGATTCTCCGAATCATCGTGGGAATGCTGATTGGCGTTGTGCTTGCCCTTACCGTTCCTAAAGTTACGGTGATCGGAGTGCTTGGAGAATTGTTTGTCGGTGCCTTAAAGGCAATCGCCCCTCTCCTTGTCTGTGTACTTATCATGAGTTCCCTTGCGAACACAAAAGAAGGACATAACGGAAATATGAAGACTGTTGTTATCCTTTATATGTTAAGTACAATCCTTGGAGCAATGGTTGCCGTTGCGGGCAGCTTCCTTTTCCCGTTAAAAATCACGCTGGCCGACGCAGCACAGGGAAGTGCACCCAAAGGGGTTGCCGAAGTTCTTAAGAACCTGGTTATGAAAGTGGTATCGAATCCGGTGGATTCTCTTGTACAGGCGAATTATCTGGGAATTCTTGCATGGGCGGTTATTCTTGGTATTGCCCTTAAAAAGGCTTCTCCGACAACAAAGCAGGCATTATCTGATTTATCCGATGCAGTATCAAAGGCAGTAAGATGGATTATCAATCTGGCTCCGTTCGGAATTCTTGGTCTTGTATTTACAGCCGTCTCCACTAACGGACCGAAAATTTTCACGCAGTATGGAAAACTCGTACTGCTGCTCGTGGGCTGTATGCTTTTCCAGGAGTTTGTTACCAACGGACTGATCGTTGGGTTATCGTTACGGAAAAATCCATATCCTCTTATTTCCCGCTGTGCAAGGGAAAGTGGAATTACAGCTTTCTTTACAAGAAGTTCTGCTGCGAACATCCCGGTTAATATGGAGCTTTGTGCAAAACTTGGTCTTAATAAAGATAATTATTCCGTATCCATTCCTCTCGGTTCAACGATTAACATGGATGGAGCAGCGATCACCATTACGGTAATGACTCTGGCAACAGCTCATACACTGGGAATTCAGGTAAGTATCCCGATGGCATTGATCTTAAGCCTGCTGGCTACTTTATCTGCCTGTGGGGCATCAGGAATTGCGGGCGGTTCTTTATTGCTGATTCCGGTAGCCTGTTCCCTGTTTGGAATTTCCAACGATATAGCCATGCAGGTTGTCGGGGTTGGATTTATCATCGGTGTCATCCAGGATTCCTGTGAGACAGCTCTGAATTCTTCTTCGGATGTACTTCTTACGGCCACGGCGGAATTTATCCAGTGGAGAAAAGAAGGCAGAGAATTACCATTTTAAAATAATTAAAAAAAATGTGAGCCATCTTTCGGATGAACTCACATTTTTTTACAAAACACACAAAAAACATGGAGAAAGGACGTAATAATTACGAGATAAAGGAATGAAGAATAAGCTGGTTGAATTAGTGGATATCTCAAAAAAATTCGGGTCTACCCAGGTACTCGATCACCTGTGCCTCGAGGTGAAAGAAAATGAATTTATTACATTACTTGGTCCGTCCGGCTGTGGAAAAACGACGACACTGCGCATAATCGGTGGCTTTGAAAAACCGGATGAAGGACGGGTTATTTTTGATGGCAGGGACATCACGGATGTTCCG
>JALFIK010000102.1 GCA_022776205.1 Eubacterium sp. | reverse complement strand
AAGATCATTGCGAAGAAGATTTTCGGTATTCAGGCACCGATGTTTAAAGGATATGAGTTTATCGGAATTAAGGGAACGACCGGAAAGATGTCCGGATCTACCGGTCTTAATCTGACACCGGATACTTTACTCAAAATCTACCAGCCGGAAGTTATTTTATGGCTGTATTCCAAATCAGAACCAAACAAGGCTTTTGATTTCTGCTTTGATGATGAAATTCTTAGACAGTATTTTGAGTTTGATAAGATGCTTAAAGTATATCAGGCAGGAAAAGGAAAGAATTATGATTATATCGAAGGAATTATGCATAACTGTATGATCGAGGGAAGGGAGCTTCATCCGGTACCGATGCAGCAGATTGTAAACTTCGGTTCGGTTGTAGATTTTAATGCAGACATGCTGGAGACTGTCTTTGAAAAGATTGGAACCCCTTACAAGAAGGAAGAGTTTGCAGAGCGCCTCGAACTGGCGAAATACTGGCTGGAGAAATGTGCACCGGAAAACATGAATACACTTCTTGGATACCGGAACTGGGAGTATTATAATACCTTGTCTGATGTGGAAAAGAAGGAAATTGAGATACTTCATGATTATATTGAAAAAGGTGGTTATGATCTGGACGCATTAAATTCTTTTATTTACACAATTCCGAGAGAGGCGGATCCTGATTTTAAGGAAGAAGACAAGAAGACGGCCCAGGCTCGTTTCTTTAAGAATGCATATAATCTGATGATCGGAAAAACAGCAGGGCCGAGATTATATTTGTTCCTGTATGCCGTAGAGCCGGAAAGATATCTGTGCCTTCTTGATTTTTCCACTCCACAGACAGAGGAAGAAAAAGTCCTTGCAGCACAGGCAAAGGAAGAAGCGGAAAGAAGGGCAGCCGAGGAAGAGGCCGTAAGAAAGGCAGCGGAAGAAGAAGCTGCAAGAAAAGAAGCAGTTGCACCGGTGAAAGAACAGATTACCGTTGATGACTTTGATAAAGTCGATATGAGAGTGTGCAAGGTTGTAAACTGCGAGGTAGTAAAGAATGCAAAGAAACTCTTAAAACTTACCTTATTTGATGGTCTTGGTGAGAGGGTTATCGTATCTTCCATTCGTGATGATTATAAACCGGAGGAACTGATTGGAAGAAAGATTATCGTCATTGCCAACTTAAAACCGGCGAAATTTGCCGGAGTAAAAAGCGACGGTATGCTGATTGCGGCAAGCGGGGATGATTTTGGATGCAAGATTATTTTTGTGGATGACTGTGTGCCGGAAGGAACCGCAATTCATTAATAAAATAATGAGATCATGAAGAGCAGTAAAAGCAGCTTTCCCGAATGATCAGACGACAGGGAAGCTCCACTCTTACTGCTTCTTTATGCTGATTTTTAATCCGGTCTAAAAGGAGAAGAACTGCATGATGAGCCATTTCCTCCTTCGGAATATCAATCGTTGTGAGCATGGGTTTTGTGAGGGAGGATTCCCTGATGTTATCAATGGAGATTACAGATGGAATATAGCCCTTTTTATGGTGCTGATGCAGGGCATCGAAAACGCCGAGAGCCGTGCTGTCATTGGCACAGAAGATGGCAGAAGGAAGCTCCTTTTTTTGAAGAATGAGTTCCATTGTCTGCTTTCCTTCCTGTCTTGTCTGACTGGTCGGATATATACTTTCATAGGTCAGTGGGAGATTATGAGAAATCAGCGCCTGATAATATCCCACATATCTCGCCTCATAGGAGCAGTCCCCTATGTAGGCGATTTTTTTATGCCCGAGAGAGATCAGATAATTGACGGCAGCTGTGGCAGCGGCAGTTCCGCTGCAGACAACTTCATCATAATCAAAGTCGGTTGGGTTTCTGTCGATTCCCACCAGATATTTATAATGATTTTTTAAAGGTACAATCAGCTCGGAAGGGCATTTTCCAAGGAGAATCAGGCCATCTGCCCGGTTGTCACCGGAAGAAAAGGCGGATTTGTTATCCATCATGGAAGTAATGTCCGGGAGGGTAAGAAACAGGCCGGGAAGGCAGTTTTGTTTCAGAAGTTCTTTTTTCAGACTTTCAAACAGTTCTCTGAAAAAAAGATCCTGGGAAAGGGACGGAAAACGGGTGAGAAATATATCAAACACGAAGGGAGAGGAAGCGGACTGATTCACTCCAAGTTTTAAGGAGCGGGCAGCAGAATTGGGCAGGTAGTTTGTCTCACGGGCAAATTTCCATATGCGTTCTTCGAGTTGTTCATTTTTACATTTATAATCCGGCTGATTTAAAACGCGGGATACAGTGGAAACGGATGTGCCTGCCAGACGGGCGATTTCTTTTAGTGACATGAAAACCTCCTGAAAACGTTATCAAAAAAATATATTTATTTACTGAATTTATGTATACTATAAAAAAATAATATGAAAAAATCAAGAAAAAATCAATGAAAACGTTGTCATAATATGTTCTTTTTTTATCAATGATTTTTTTATAATATATAGGCAATACAGCAACAGGAAAGAAATTCGAAAGAAAGGCAGGAAGAAAATTATGAAACATGGTATAAAAAAGATTCTGGTAACAGCAGGAATTATGGCCGCAGTCGCAGGCCTTGCAGGATGCGGGGCAAAAAAAGAAACAAAAAGGCCAGAAATACATGTGGGATATTTTAATAATGTTACCCATGCGCAGGCATTATACATGAAAGCCCGGGGAACACTGGAAAAAGATTTCGCAGAGAAGGCAGATGTGAAATGGACTTCATTTAATGCGGGACCTTCTGAGGTGGAGGCACTTTTTTCAGGGGACATTGACATCGGATATATCGGTCCGGTTCCGGCAATCAGTGCCAATGTGAAATCCGATGGAGATGTAAGTATTATTTCCGGGGCCTCCCAGGCCGGGGCAGAACTTGTAAAAGCACCGGGTTCGTCAATTCAGTCGGCAAAAGATCTGGATGGAAAAACCGTGGCCATTCCGCAAATTGGAAATACCCAGCATCTGTGTCTGTTAAAACTTCTTTCCGATAACGGACTGGCACCCGTGGAAGATGGTGGTACCGTTACCGTTACAGCAGTGGAAAATGCGGATGTACAAAATATGATGGATCAGGGAAATATTGATGCGGCTGTTGTGCCGGAACCATGGGGTTCTACCCTTGTAAAAAACGGTGCACAGATTGTTCTTGATTACAATGAATTATATATGCAGGGAAATTACCCGGTAGCGGTTGTTGTTGTGCGGAATGATTTCTTAAAAGAACATCCTGATCTTGTAAAACAATTTCTGAAAGAACATGAAGCGGCAACGGATGAAATCAATAAGGATACGGATAGTGCAGCAAAAATTATTAATGATGAAATTAATAGTGCCACGGGAAAATCCTTAAGCCTGGATGTTCTGACGAGCGCATTTAAAAAACTGACGATCTCAACGGAAGTAAATAAGGAAGCGGTGGATGATTTTGCACAGATTTCTCTGCAGCAGAAATTCATTCAGAAAGCTCCTTCCGATGACCTGATCACATCCGTAAAATAATCATACAGGAGAGAAAAGATGGCATTAATTTTAAAAAATGTATGCAAAACTTTTGGAGATACAGGAAAGGAAACGATTAAAAATCTTAATTTGGAGATTCATCCCGGCGAATTTTTATGTGTGGTGGGAAAGAGTGGCTGTGGAAAAAGTACTCTCCTTAATTTGATTGCCGGTCTGGAAAAACCGACAGGGGGAGAAATTCTTTTAAACGGACAGAAAGTAAATGGCCCCGGGGCAGACCGGACAGTTATGTTTCAGGAGAATGCCCTGTTTCCGTGGCTGAATGTCATACAAAATGTAAAATTCGGCATGGAAGTGACAGGAGTGCCCAAAGAGGAGCAGGAAAAAAGAGCACAAAAGTATCTTGAAATGATGCAGCTGGAAGATTATAAAGAATATGCCATCCATCAGCTCTCCGGCGGTATGCGTCAGAGAGTTGCTCTTGCGAGAGCCTTTACAATGGATTCCGAAATTCTCCTGATGGATGAGCCATTTTCTGCCCTTGATAAACAGACATCCAATCATCTGAGAAAAGAACTGCAGGAGATCTGGATGAAGACAAGAAAAACAATCTTTTTTATTACGCACAGTGTGGAAGAAGCGGTATATCTGGGAGACCGGGTTGCGGTCATGTCGCCGGAAACTGCGGGAATCCGGGATGTGATTTCCATTGATCTGGAAAGGCCGCGCCATGTATATGATGAAAGATTTATCGAATATCGGCATCGGATACTTGATGAAATACAGGGGGGAGATTATTAATGAAGAAAAAAACAGCACAGTCCGGTGTGATCGGAGAAGTTCTTTTCCTCTTTGGGGTTATCCTTTTATGGCAGATT
>JALFIK010000077.1 GCA_022776205.1 Eubacterium sp. | reverse complement strand
AATCTGGGAAAAGCTAAAAGAAAATTATCATCTTCCAGAGAATACGGATTCTTATGTTAAGCAATACTTTGCCCTGAGGAACAAAATGGTTGCAGAAAATGGAGGAATCCATCCAATGGAGGGCGTGGTTGATCTCATCAGATGTTTAAATGTCAGAAAGGTAACATTAGCAATCGCCTCCGGTTCTTCACCAGAAGATATAAAGAAATACAGAACAGATTTTGGAATCAGTGATTGTTTTCAGACTGTGGTCAGCGGATGTGAATGTAAGAAAGGAAAACCAGATCCGGAAATATATTTGCGGGTGGCAGAGAAAATAGGTTATGATCCTGGTAAATGTATTGTAATCGAAGACTCTGTAAATGGTATGAAGGCGGCAAAAGCAGCAGGGATGTATTGCATAGGATATGTCGGAAAGCATTCGTTCACGAAAAATCTGAGTTATGCAGACCGTATCATTCATCATTTTGATGAACTAAGGAAGGAAGTAGAATAAAACAAAGCAGGGTCGGAATCAGTGAATGTTACAGACTTTTCCTCCCGGTTATTCCATTCTTTCCGGCCCCTTTTATGAATCTCTATTTATTCTGCAATCTCTACATTAATATTATGTTTCCTCAAATTCTCAAGCGCTTCTTTTGGAATGTCCGCATCGGTGCAGACTGTGTCAATTTCAGAAAAAGTGGTCTGGATGACCACACCTTTTTGGTGAAACTTACTCGAATCAGCGAGGATGATCATCCGGTTTGCGGAATCTTCCATATATTTCATCGTCTCGACACGCATCAGGTCGTCGCAGGTAAATCCCGCATCCGGAATAAAACCGTCGGTTCCGACAAAAAATTTATCCACATAAAATTCTTTCGCGCACTTGCGGACAAGAGGACCAACCATTCCCTGGTATTCCTTCTGGTATTCTCCGCCGAGAAGGATGACTTTGCGGACGGGCAGTTCGCGAATCCGGATGGCGATATACGCTGAATTTGTTATGATGGTAATGTTCTTCTTTAATTTGGCAAGCTGTTCTGCAAGCAGTGTGCACGTAGAGCCTGATTCGAGCATAATGGTTTCTCCGTTTGAAACCATCTCAGCAGCCTTTGTGGCAATTGCCAGTTTACTGTCATAATTAATGGTAAGGCGGGTATTAATGTCATTGGCATTCTTGATGAGAGCGTAGCCATGCTCCCTGGCAAGAAGTCCCTCATCTTCCAGATGATCCAGGTCTTTCCGTATGGTTACCTGGGAGACATCTAAAAGTTCTGCTAACCGGCTCACTTCTATTTTTTGATAAAGATTTACCAATTTAATGAGCTTGGACTGACGTTCTGTCATTTGAAACACCTCTTTCTTTCTAAAAAAAGTATAGCATAACAAATGTCAAAAGTTCAAGGTAATGAAGCAAAAAAGTAAAAGAATTTTTCCTCAATTTGTTATAGAAATATCGGTGTTTGACAAAAAGCAGAAGGAAATAGTAAAATCGTTATTACAAAAATATCGGGGCATGGAGGTGAATCTGTGCTCTTAGGGGAAAAGATAGGAGGGAGAGGGGAATGGCTTTTACGCATCTGCATGTCCATACAGAGTACAGCCTGTTAGATGGTTCGAGTAAGATAAAAGAGCTTTTGCCACGGGCAAAAGAACTGGGCATGGACAGTCTTGCAATCACGGACCACGGTGTAATGTATGGAGTGATTGATTTTTATAAAAAGGCAAAAGAAGTCGGTATCAAACCGATTATCGGATGTGAAGTTTACGTGGCACCGGGATCCCGTTTTGACAGAGAACAAAGCCGGGGAGAAGACCGGTATTATCATCTGGTTCTTTTGGCGGAGAACAATCAGGGATATAAAAATCTGATGAAGATTGTCACCCGGGGGTTTACGGAGGGATATTACTATAAACCGCGGGTGGATTATGAAGTATTAAGAACATACCATGAAGGAATTATCGCGCTTAGTGCATGCCTGGCCGGGGAGATTCCCAATAAACTACTGAAGGAAGACTATGAGGGGGCCAGGGAAGCGGCTCTCCGTCTTAGAGATATCTTTGGACCGGATCATTTTTTTCTGGAGCTGCAGGACCACGGAATCCGGCAGCAGACTCAGGTAAACACCAGTCTGATCCGCATGGCCAAAGAACTGGATATACCGTTGGTTGTCACCAATGATGTGCATTACATCATGGCAGAGGATGCGGTGCCTCATGATCTGCTTTTATGTATACAGACGGGGAAAAAGGTGACGGACAAAGACCGGATGCGCTACGAAGGCGGCCAGTTTTACCTAAAATCTGAGGAGGAGATGCAGAAAGTATTTCCCTATGCCAGGGAGGCGATGGAAAACACCCATAAAATTGCGCAGCGATGCAATGTGGAGATTGTCTTTGGTGAGCAGAAAGTACCGAAATTTGATGTGCCGGAAGGCTATGACGCATTTTCTTATTTAAAGGAACTGTGCGAAAAGGGGCTTCGGAAGCGGTACGGCGATCCGGTAAAGGAAGAATTAAAAGAAAGACTTGATTACGAGCTTTCCACAATCAAAAATATGGGATATGTGGATTATT
>JALFIK010000076.1 GCA_022776205.1 Eubacterium sp. | reverse complement strand
TTCCCGTCAATCGTCGTGGAATAGTCCACATTCAAGTAATCCCCTGCTTTTACGAGATTCCGATCCTTAATTTTTTTATACTCTGCATAATCTTCCGCGAGCCGGCTGATCTCATTTTCCACATCCTGACTGGTCACTTTTGTAGATGCACCCTTAATCGTCAGCCCTTTGTATTTTCCTAATTTCACATATTTTTCTGCCTCAAGCTTTACCCGGACTGTTTTCGTATCATTGCCCGACGTGGAAACCTCCTGCGCAGTTGTTGCTTCCGGTACTCCTTTTTTTGACTTTGAAGTACTGCAGCCTGCAAGAAGGCAGAGAAGTACCAGTAATATGGTCGTAAACAGCCATCTTTTTTTATTCATCTAAAGGTCTCCTTTCTCTTATATCAGCGGATAATGTTCGCACTGCGATATCGGCTGAGACAGGCAAACAGTTCCTGTTTTCTTGGAAGAACGGGATGCCCTGCGGAATAATTCGGCGGAATCACCGCACCCATTCCCTTTTTCTCAATGGTTTCGTAAAGATGATTCAGAATATCCCGGATATTCTCCTCTTTTTTCTGATGATCAAGAATCCATTCCATCAGGTAGGCAAGGGCGGTTGTCTGTCCGTTTTCCGCAATCTGCTCCAGATATCTTACATCAATTGTCTCCCGGTCGATTATCACAGAATCCGTTCCCATGGATTTAATTTTTCTTCTGCCCGGTTTTACCGGTTTTAGTTTTCTCTCAAAAGCCGGTTTTGTCACCTTCCCGGCCGGATACAGGTTCTCCATTCCCTCTTCTTTACAGATTTGTTTTGCCTGTTTTGTCACATTTTTTACTTCATAATGATCAAGCTGAAGAACCAGGTCTGCCACAGACAGGTAATCCCCGGAACTTCCCACAACGATGAGGAAGGAAACACCAAAGGACTGGTAAATCCCCCGGATATGCCGGAGTAAGGTGGTGATTGGTTCTTTTTCATCGGAAACAAGTTTCGCCATCACATTGTCCCGGATCATAAAATTTGTGGCAGAAGTATCTTCATCCAAAAATAACAGGCTGGCATCTGCCTCCAGTGCCTCAATCAGATTGGCCGCCTGGGATGTACTTCCGCTGGCATTTTCCGAGGAAAAATCGGAAGTATCCTGTCCGGCAGGCAGATGATTGATAAACAGAGAAATATCTGTATGACGCACACTTCTTCCGTCTTCCGCGCGAATTTTTACTCCGCTTGCCTCAGAGACAACATATTCTCTTCCGTCTCCCTTAATATGATTGTATACCCCCTGCTCCAATGCTTTTAAAAGAGTGGACTTTCCATGATAGCCACCTCCGGTAATCACGGTGATTCCCGCAGGAATCCCCATCCCGGTAATTTCTCCTTTGTGGGGAAGAACAATCTTTACACGAAGGTCGTCCGGTGAAGCAAATTTCACTGCATTCCCCATCGGCCGGTCGGATACTCCACTCTCCCTAGGTAAAATTGCTCCGTCTGCCACAAAAGCAACAAGATTTCTCTTCTTAATCTCCTCCCTGAGAGCCTTCTGGTCATCGGCAAGAAAAATCGCCTCTTTTAGATTTTCCTTTTCTTTTCTGTCCCAGTTAGAGAAAATGAGACAGTTTTCGGCCAGCTCGGGTAAAATATGAAAGACAAGTTTTTGCATTTCTCCCGCCATAATAGACCGTCCCCTTGCCGGAAATCCCATCTCAAAACGAAGTTCCATTTTTTCTTTCGAAAAAACAACGGCAATTCTTTCCTGTACTGTCTGATTCGCCGGACAGGTGGTGATGCGTCCGCTTTTTCCTGATCCGGAAGTGACTTTATCCACCCGGCCAAGCTGTCGTAAAAATTTTCTTAATACCTGGTCTTCCAGAGCAAGTCTCCGATCCTTTGTTTTATAATACTCTTCCGGAAAACCGTGCTGTTCTTTTTTAACTTCAAAACGAAGGCGGGACGGGGAAGCAAACGGATCTCCCTGGACATGATCGATATTTAAAATATATTTTCCAAATCCATAGCTTCCACTCAATGTTTTATACATCCCATAACTTTTATGATCAATTTTGATCAGCTCTTTTTTTAAATCTTCTCCTGTTTTCATTTTCACTGCTCCTGATGCGGGCATTTTTCTTGATTAAAAATCCCGGTTTCCTTATCTAAGTTTAAAGAAAAAGAAATTCTTTGCCTCCAGTGGACCGGATAGAAGGCGTTTCACTTTCACCCAGTCTCCAAAAGCAGAGGTTTCTCTTTTTGGTATATAATTCGAGTCAAGCACGAGATATTTTTTTGTTTTTTTATCGTAGTCTGAGATACAGACATAATGTCCTTCCACATGGGCTACCGCAGTATCTCCTGCTTTCAGTTTCTTTTTTAATACATCGACGCTGCCGCTTTTTCCGTCCCAGGCAAACCCATATTTTTTCCCAAACTCTTTACATGCTGCCTTGAAAATTCCGTCATCCGTTCCGCTTCCCACGATCCGGTAATTTTTTTCCACGGCATAATCAGCCAGTTCCATCACATCCATATACTGTCCGCTCAATGCATAAACCGCATTCACCGTGGCAAGAATTCCGCAGCCGGCCGTTCCCATGCACCCTCCTCCGCCATAAGGAGTTTTGCACCACAGGGGATCATACTGGGTAAACACGAAAGGATTCCGGGGGTTGCTCATTTTCTGTATTGCACGGACGCGCCACACACTCTGAATAAGATTCCGGTTTTCATAAAGAACAAGATCATTTTCCAGATTCTGAGCCAAATAACAGTTGCTTTTTGTATTACAAATCATATAAGCTCCGATCTGACGTTTCAGTTTAAACTGCCCGTATTCTTCATCAGGCTGTGCCGTCCAGTCTACGGAATAACTGCATCTTTTCCCGCTTTTTTTACAGGAAACCGTAAGATATCTCCCGTCTTCCACATTTTGCAGATAGTAGCGGTCTGCGGAAATGTGCCGGATAGAGAACTGCCACTTTTTAAACTGATTCATAAATTGCTGGTCTTCACTTCCGCCGGATTCATCATCCTGATATCCATATCCAAATTCATAGATGCCGTCAGCAAGTGTCTGTTTTTCCCGTCCATCGTACTCTAAAGTATTGACAAAGTCTTTTCCATCCATCCATCCGATCTCATAGTGATTCTTGCTCTCACAAATGACCTGACGGGAGGAACCTTCTTTGCTCACAACAATAATTCCCCGGTACTTTTTTATTTTTGTCTGCACGGAAGAACAATCCACATCTTCATAGATTGGCATGGTCTCCCGAACCGTGGCATAAACATTTTCATACTCCGGATCTTCCACAAAATCAGAAATTGGGAACCAGCCCTCTCCTTTCGTATTTCCGGATTCATAACTGCCAAAAATACTGTTTCCCTCCACACGAGTGGCCTTTACAGTCAGGTTATTTCCGTCTGCCACCATAATCTTTTTGGTTAATGCGGCATCTTTATAAACAGATACTTCCCCTCCCTTTCTACAGGAAGCGATTACCGGTCTTTTTTCCATATCTGTAGGAAATGCTGCCCGAACCTGCTTTCCATAAAAAAGAAAAACAGACAGGAAAAACAGTATTGCAGTAATTATTTTTCTTTTGTTCATAATGCCTCCTAAAGTTTGAGGTTTGCCAGTGCATCCGCTAACGCATTATTCAGTGGCTCTTTTTCTTCCTTCTTCATCTTATTCATATAGGCTGCCACATCTTTTCTGGAGACACCGGCCCCTTCTTTCTTTCTCCTTGCCTCAAAGGCTTTCATGGATTCTTTATGTCCACAGACACAGACGAACTTCTGATTCTCTCCCGAACCAATCAGCTCCATCTTCTTGTGACACTGCGGACAGCGGGCGTTGGTCTTTCGGGAAATCCGCTCCTTATATCCGCATTCCCTGTCCTGACAGACATACAATTTCCCCTGTTTCCCATTTACAAGAAGAAGCCTTTTTCCACAGTTCGGACAAATTTTATTGGTGAGATTATCATGCCGGAACGTTCCCGTTCCTCCCTTAATCTGCCCAAGAAGCTCTTTTGTATACTCCCGGATCTCTTTCATAAATTTTTTGTCACTGGCTTTTCCCTTCGCAATGCCTGAAAGACGGGATTCCCAGTCAGCGGTTAATTCCGGTTTTTTTAAATCTTCCGGAACAAGGGCAAGTAACTGTCTTGCCTTACCCGTAATATAAATCTCATTTTCCTTTTTTTCAATCAGATAACTTCCAAAAAGCTTATCAATGATATCCGCCCGGGTGGCAACCGTACCAAGTCCCCCCGTCTCCCGGAGAGTCTTGACTGCCTTCGTGTCTTTATTCTGCATATATTTTACCGGATTTTCCATTGCCTTTAAGAGACTTCCCTCTGTAAATCGTGCCGGCGGCTTTGTCTTTCCTTCTGTTCTTACCGCACTAAGTCCTGAAAGAACATCTCCCTCTTTTACTACCGGCAGTATTTTCCCTTTTTCCTCTTCCTCCGGAGCAAGTACTTCCTTATATCCCCGGCGTAATGGAACATTTCCTTCTGCAAAAAAGATCTCTCCCTCACACTCTGCGGTGATTTTCGTCTGCCCATACTCATAAGGCGGATACAAAACTGCAAGGAAACGTCGCACCACCAGATCAAAAATCTTTCGCTCTTCCACAGAAAGCAGGGAAAGGCTCACCGGCTGTTCTGTTGGAATAATTGCATGATGATCAGTTACTTTCTGATCATTCACAAAAAATTTCTTTCCTTTGATTTCCCCCTTAAGGAGCGTGTTCGCGAAGACACGATACGGTCCCACCGCAATCGCTTCTACCCGTTCCCGGAGTGTTTCTGCCACATCCCCGGTCAGATAGTGGGAATCCGTACGGGGATAGGTCAGTATTTTATGATGCTCATACAGGCTCTGCATAATATTCAATGTCTGTTTTGCCGAATAACCAAATCGCTGATTGGCGTCTCTGGAAAGCTCCGTCAGATCATAGAGTCCCTCGACGTGGGAAGTTTTTTTCACTTTTTTTACTTCCGTAATCTTCACTGGCTTACCGGCAGTCTTTTTGAAAGCTTCTTCTCTCTTTTCCCTTGAAAAAACAGAAGAGCTTCCGGACTTCCTGTCTTTCCATGTAAAAGTAAATCCTTTTCCCGAAAGGGTAAGCCCATAATATGGCTTCGGTACAAAATGCCGGATCTCCTCTTCTCTGGCTGCAATCATGGCAAGGGTCGGTGTCTGAACCCGGCCACAGGACAACTGAGCATTATATTTACAGGTAAGTGCCCTGGTGGCATTGATTCCTACAAGCCAGTCTGCTTCTGCCCGTGCTGTTGCCGCATGGAACAGATTCTCATATTCCTTCGCGTCTCTCAGATGGGCAAATCCATCCCGTATCGCCTTATCCGTTACGGAAGAAATCCAAAGTCTTTTAAGCGGTTTTTTGTTTCCCGCCTTCAGAAGAATCCATCGGGCAACCAGCTCTCCCTCTCTTCCTGCATCCGTTGCGATGATGATCTCTCCCACATCTTTCCGTTCAATTAATGACTTCACAGCCTGAAACTGTCCCCTTGTCTGGGGAATGACCACGAGTTTAAATCGTTCCGGCATCATGGGAAGATCTTCCATCCTCCATGTCTTCAAATTCTTATCATAATCTTCGGGGTCTGCCAGAGTCACAAGATGCCCCAGCCCCCAGGTCACAACATAATCTTTTCCTTCCATATATTTTTTACCCTGCTGCTTACATCCAAGCACCCTGGCAATATCCCGCCCCACAGACGGTTTCTCTGCAATTACAAGTTTTTTCATAAAAAAACCTCTCTGTCCTTCTGTTAATTTACTCACTAAAATTATAACAGAAGCGAGAGGTTCTTGCAAGAATGCTACATATTTTTTACATTTTATTAAACTGTTTCCAATCCCCGTTTACGAAGTACTATTTTTTCAATATTGCGGAAAATAACCTGATCGATGAGAATGCCCACTATGACGATCACAACCATCACAAGCATGACCTGATTAATATCGGCAAGGTTTCTTCCTGTCATCAGAGTCTGTCCAAGTCCGATGGAGGTGGTCATAACCTCTCCACTCATCAAAGCTCTCCAGGCAAAAGACCATCCCTGCTTCATACCGGAAATTAATTCCGGGAGGCTGGCCGGAAGAATTACTTTCCGGTAAATCTGTTTCTGATTTGCCCCCATGGTAAGAGCTGCCTTTTTATAAATCGGGGGCACATTTAATATGGCATTATCCACAGCAATCGCCATACTAAATGCAGAACCCATAATTACAACAAAAATGATTGCTTTCTGGGTAAGCCCAAACCAGAGAATGGAAAAAGGTACCCAGCATATACTCGGCAGAGTCTGTATCCCCATAACCAGAGGACGCATATTTCTGTGAAGAAAAGAAAAATGATTCATTAAAATACCAAGAACACTTCCAATTCCAAGGGAAATAAGATATCCGACTGCTCCCCGCAAAAGACTGTTTCCGATTGCCGGCAGCAGGATTCCCTGAGAAATCATAGCCATAAAAGATTTCCACACACCGACAGGTGACGGCATGGAATAGGCTTTCCATACTGACAATCCATCCACACCGATGGTATAAATAATCTGCCATAAAAGGATAACCCCAAAGAGGAAAAGA
>JALFIK010000083.1 GCA_022776205.1 Eubacterium sp. | reverse complement strand
TCCTCAAGAGTATCATAAGGTTTCCCAACGGGGGACAGGAGTTCATCTCCCGGACGCAACTGACTCATAAGGGCAAGGGCAAGAGCATGGGTACCACAGGTAATCTGTGGTCTGACAAGCGCATCTTGTGTCCCAAAGACATCTGCGTATATTTTCTCGAGCGTCTCTCTTCCGATGTCATTATAGCCATATCCCGTCGTCGGTGCAAAACAGGCTTCACTCAAATGGTTTTTCTGCATTGCTTTTAAAACCTTCATCTGATTACACTCCGCTGTACTGTCAATGTCATCAAAACGTTCTTTCAGTTCAGTTTCCACTCCTTTACAAAAATGAAACACCGGCCTGGAAATCCCCATTTGTTCGTAATATTCTTCCAGTATTTTATCTTTCTCTTCCATTCCAGATTCCTTTCTCTCCGATTATATTTAACATACAGGAAAGCAATTTTTCTTCCTGCTCATACTCATTTTTATTGAACCAGATTACTTCTTTTTCCCGCCGAAACCAGGTAAGCTGTCTCTTGGCAAAATGTCTGGTGTCTTTTTTTATCTTTTCCACAGTCTCTTCGAGGGATGCTTTCCCTGAAAAATATGGGAAAAATTCTTTGTAACCAAGTCCCTGCATGGACACAAGGTTTTTTGTATACCCCTCCCTGACAAGGCCTTCCACTTCTTCTAGCAATCCATCTTCCATCATCTGGTCCACCCGCCGGTCGATCCGGTCATAAAGGACTTCCCGGTCATGATAGAGAACAAAATATGCAAAATTATAAGGGGATTCCTTTTTTCTTTGCTGTTTATTATGCTCAGAAAGCTTCTGTCCTGTTTCCTTATAAAATTCAAGGGCACGAATCACTTTTTTCACATTGTGGAAATGCACATTTGCCGCATACTCCGGATCCACTTTTATAAGCATATCATGGAGATAATTCTCTCCCTTTTTTGCAGCAAGCTGTGTCAGCTCCTTCCTGTATTCTTCGCTCTGTTCATGCTGTGAAAAATCAATATCATAAAGAAGTGCCTGAATATAAAATCCGGTTCCTCCCACAAGAATTGGAATATGCCCATTTCCATAGATCTTTTCCATGGCTTTTTTTGCCATATCCACAAAAATGACAACATTAAATTCTTCGGAAGGGTCTAAAATATCCACCATATAATGGGGAATATCCTCCATCTGTTCCGGACGGATTTTTGCCGTGCCAATATCCATTTTTTTATATACCTGCATGGAATCCGCACTGATAATTTCCCCTCCGATTTTCTTTGCCAGTCGAAGAGAAAGGCTGGTCTTTCCCGCCGCCGTCGGTCCCGTCAGCACAATCAGCGGTTTTTTCTCTGTTTTTTCCACTGCCTCTCCCCCTTACTGAATTCTTTTAAATTTCTTTTCCAATTCATACTTCGTCATGGAAATCATCGTCGGCCGTCCGTGAGGACACTGATATGGATTTTCCAGCTTTATCAGCTGATCCATCAGGGCATCCATCTCCTGATACGACATGGCTGTATTTCCCTTCACTGCTGCCTTACATGCCAGGGAAGCCAGCTTATCTGTAAGAATTTCCAGATTAAGCTTTCCACTGTTTTCTTCTATCTGATCAAAAAGTTCTATGAACAGTTCTTTCGGATCAATTCCGAGAAGATTTGCCGGCACTGCGCGAATACAATACTCATTTCCCCCGAACGGTTCAATGCGAAAACCCATTTTCTGAAAAGCCTCCTCACAGAGGTGATACAACTGTTGTTCTTTTATTGAAAAACTTAAAACAACCGGAGGGGCAAGCATTTGCTCTAGAATTGTATTATTCTCCAGGTCTTTTTTAAACTTTTCGTACATCACTTTTTCATGGGCGGCATGCTGATCAACGAAAAACAGTTTGTCTTCATATTCAACGAGCCAGTACGTTTTAAACACCTGTCCGATCAGTCGGTGTTTCGGGCGTGCCTGTTCAGATAAAAGAGGAATATCCGCAAAACTCATTTGTTCTCCATAAACATCTTTCTCTTTTACAACTTTTGTTTTTTCTTCCGTTGTTTTCTTCGAAGAAATCTCTTCCGGAATATTATCCAGTCCTTTTTCAGGAATGGCATCGTCAATTTCATGAATTAATTCTGTCCTTCCCACAGGATTAAACTCCGCGATTTTCTTTTCAAGCATCGTATTATTCTTCTGCGGTTTTTCCTGATTTTCCTCTTCTTCTTTCCGCTTTTTTATTTCCTGTATTTTTTCTTCCGATAATCCAGAAAAATGTTTCTCAATTTCTCTCCTCTTTTTTTCGAAAGGCTCCGGCATCTTCCTGACTATTTCCTTCCTCCGGACAGTTTCACCCAGTCCCATTTCCGGAATCAGTTCTTTTTTTATAAAACTGCTCTTTACCGCACTCACCACGGAGGAATACAGCTCTTCTCCGTTTTTAAAACGCATTTCCATTTTTGCCGGGTGTACGTTGACATCAAAAAGATGGGGATCCATCGTAATCATCAATACTGTAAAAGGAAATTTATGCACCATGGAGTGCCCTTTATATCCTTCTTCAATGGCTCGACTGATCATTGTATTTTTAAGATAACGACCATTGACATAATAATTTTCATAATTCCGGTTTCCCCTGGAAATAACCGGTTTTCCAATGAACCCCTCCACACGGACTCCGTTTTCTGTCCCTTTTACAGGCAGAAGATTCATGGCCACATCCCTTCCGAAAATCTGATAGATCACATCCTTAAGATCTCCGTTTCCCGATGTTGAGATTTTATTTTTATTATCACAAATAAATTTAAATGCAATTTCGGGATGAGAAAGAGCAAGTCTTTGCATAAATGTCTCCACATAACCGGCTTCCGTCATATTGGATTTTAAAAACTTTTTTCTGGCCGGAGTATTATAAAATACATCCTTTATGACAAATGTCGTCCCTTCCGGACACCCGATTTCTTCTGTTTCTTTTTCTTCCCCGCCTTCAATCACGTAGCGAACTCCCGAAATTCCTTCATCGGTTTTCGTAATAAGTTCCACCCTGGCAATGGCAGCAATGCTTGAGAGAGCCTCTCCACGGAATCCCAGAGATGACACAGTTTC
>JALFIK010000080.1 GCA_022776205.1 Eubacterium sp. | reverse complement strand
TGCAAGAATTCTCGCCCTGAAATCCTTGATAAACCGGTTCATCAGTTCTCCAATCATCGAGGTATATAAAACGATCAGGCGGTTATGAGATGCGCCAATCAGCAGGTTATGGAATTCAATATCCAGTTTCGCACTTTCCACAGGATCCTCAATCTCATCCATTTTCAAAAGGGTCTGATGGATCTGTCCAATCTCCTCATCTGTAGCTTCTTTTATGGCAAGTCTTAATGCAACGGTTTCATAACCCATACGGATATCATACACTTCTGTATAGTTAATGTTCTGCAATGACATAACCATATTTATGAATTTGACCATATAATCCTGAGGTTCGCAACGGATATAATTGCCACTTCCCTGCCGGCATTCAAGCAGACCATTGATTTCAAGCATATGCATGACCTCGCGGATTGAGTTGCGGCTCACATTCAGTTTTTCTGCAATTTCTCTCTCTGTAGGTATTTTATCATTTATTTTAAGTTTTCCGGACAGAATCTGACTGGAAAAATAATCAAAAACATACTGATATGTTTTTTTATTTTTTTCTCTAAAATCCTTAATACTTGTGTAATCGTTCATGTTTGCCTCCCAATGCAATTCATTCTATTCTAAAGGATTCTATTCTTTTTTTCAAGTCAATTCTCAAAATAGGCTTAATTTTTCACTTGAGACGAAAAACGGCGGACCCGCTGCTCAATGCAGGTCCGCCTGACAAAATGTGAAAATGAATTCCACATTAAGCAAACAATCCTATTTCACTCCCATCCATCCGGAGATTACCATCATCTGAACTTCGGAAGTTCCTTCGTAAATTTCTGTGATCTTGGCATCACGCATCATTCTCTCGATCGGATAGTCTTTTGTATAACCATATCCACCATATAACTGCAGACAGCGGGTTGTAACATCCATTGCATTTCTCGATGCAATAAGCTTGGCCATAGCGGCTTTATGGGTGAATTTTTCATGGTCATCTTTTGCACAGGCTGCCTGATATACAAGAAGTTTTGCTGCCTCTGTCTGAGCCTTCATCTGAGCCATTTCAAACTGCGTATTCTGGAACTGTGAAATTCTGCGACCAAACTGTTTTCTCTCAGTAATATATTTTGTTGTCTCTTCCAGAGCACCTTCTGCAATGCCGACTGCCTGTGCTGCAATACCGACACGGCCACCATCTAATGTCATCATTGCATAATTGAAACCTTTACCGATTTCCCCAAGAAGATTTTCCTTCGGGACGATACAGTCTTCAAAAACAAGCTCACAAGTGGAAGATGCACGGATTCCCATTTTGTCCTCTTTCTTTCCAACTGAGAATCCCGGGAATGTTCTTTCAACAATGAATGCAGAAATTCCCTTTGTTCCCTTGGTCTTATCGGTCATTGCCATTACAATAAAGACATCTGCAAACTCTGCATTTGTAATGAAGATTTTGGATCCGTTTAATACCCAGTGATCTCCTGCATCCACTGCAACCGTTTTCTGTCCGGATGCATCTGTACCGGCATTTGGCTCAGTAAGAGCAAAGGCACCAAGCCATTCTCCGGAGCACAGTTTCGGTAAATATTTCTGTTTCTGCTCTTCTGTACCGAACTGATAAATCGGAGTAACACACAAAGAAGTATGTCCGGAAAGAATAACACCTGTTGTTGCACAGTATTTACTTAATTCTTCTACAGTCTGAATGTATGCTAATGTATCGAGACCTGCTCCGCCATATTCTTCTGGAATCGGCATACCCATCAGGCCCATCTCTCCCATCATTTTTACATTTTTCATTGGGAATTCTTCTGTCTTATCAATTTCTGCTGCCAACGGCTTTACTTCTTTAACCGCAAAATCATGGACCATATCTAATATTTCCTGATGTTCCTCGTCCTGTCTAAAATTCATTCTCGTTTCCTCCTGTTCCCTGTGAAATGTTACTTGTTACTTTGAATTTAAAATTTCCCACAAAATATAAATATGTTTTTTAATCAGGTTTTACTTCTTTTATATCGCACCAGAAATATCAACCGGATTATTTATTACTATATTCTCTAAGTTCAGGCTTTCTGAGCCTTAAATGCTTCGGTTAATGCTGGAACCACATCATTAAGGTTTCCGACAATACCATAATCTGCTACTTCAAAAATCGGCGCATCCGGATCTTTATTGATCGCTACAATTGTGTCTGCACCGGAAATTCCTGCCACATGCTGGATTGCACCGGAAATTCCGATTGCAAAATATAACTTAGGAGCAACATTTTTACCAGACTGGCCAACCTGGTGTGCATGCGGCATCCATCCGGCATCTACAACTGCACGGCTACATCCAACGGTTGCGCCGAGGACATCTGCAAGTTCCTTAATTATTGCAAAATTTTCTGCAGATCCGACCCCACGTCCGCCGGAAACAATAATTTCTGCCTCTTCCAGGTTTATGGACTCTGCAACCTCTTTAACTCTTTCCACAAGTTTGGTACGGATTTCTTCCGGAGCAACAGAAATTTCTTCCTTGATTATTTCGCCGGTTCTCGTCTCATCGTATTCTCCCTTTTTAAATACCCCCGGACGAACTGTTCCCATCTGTGGTCTGTGATCCGGACACATAATCGTTGCCATCAGGTTACCACCGAATGTCGGACGGGTCCATGCGTTATTTCCGGTTGCTTCATCGATGTCAATTCCTGTACAGTCTGCAGTCAGACCGGTTTTCAATCGGCACGAT
>JALFIK010000078.1 GCA_022776205.1 Eubacterium sp. | reverse complement strand
ATTATTATTTTCACTGGGCAGATTTTAATAATGAGCCGATCAATGACTGGAAAGATGTGGCATCCTCCCTTTTATCTATTCCGATGGCCCACCAGTTAATCGGATTTTATACAGTGGCAGATCAGTCCGATGGAATATTAAAAGTAATGCGAAGCTACCAGTATTATGCGGCAAGTGCGATTTCCGACCGGGTCTCTAAAATAAAATGGGGAGAGGGAAATCAGCGCGGCGGCTATGTCTGGCATACGACCGGTTCTGGGAAAACGATGACAAGCTTTAAGTCTGCCCAGCTGATTGCCAATTCCCATGATGCGGATAAAGTGGTTTTTCTTACGGACCGGATTGAGCTTGGAACACAGTCATTAAAAGAATATCAGGGATTTGCGGAGGAAAATGAGACCGTTCAGGCGACGGAAAATACAGCGGTTTTGGTTTCTAAACTGACAAGCGATAATCCACAGGAAGTCCTCATCGTCACTTCCATCCAGAAGATGAGTAATATTAAAGAAGAAGAGGGCGGATTAAATCAGAAAGATCTGGAGAAAATCAATGAAAAGCGGCTTGTATTTATTGTGGATGAAGCTCATCGTTCCACATTTGGAGATATGTTGATTACGATAAAGAAGAATTTCCCCGATGCGATTTTCTTTGGATTTACCGGAACGCCGATTCAGGAAGAAAATCAAAAGAAAAAGAGCACAACCTCGACCGTCTTTGGAAATGAACTGCACCGGTACAGTATTGCAGATGGAATCCGAGACAGGAATGTTCTGGGATTTGATCCATATAAGGTACTAACCTTTAAAGACAGGGATGTGAGGAAGGCGGTTGCTTTAGAGAAAGCGAAGGCAGAAACGGAGCAGGAGGCGATAGAGGATCCGGTGAAAGCACGGATATTTTATCATTGGATGGATTCTTCGCAAGTACCGATGGCCGGACAGATCGGAAAGGATGGCAAGTATCAAAAAGGAATCGAAGATTATATTCCAAAGAGTCAATATATGACAAAAGAACATCAAAATCAGGTCGTTAAAGATATTGTTGATGGCTGGGATATTTTGAGCCATTTTTCAAAATTTCATGCCATTTTTGCAACGACGAGTATTCCGGAAGCAATTACTTATTACCGACTGATTAAGAAGGCGCGGCCTTCCCTGAAAACAACCTGTCTTTTTGATCCCAATATTGATAATACGGGAGGATTTGCCTTTAAGGAAGATGGCCTGGAAGAAATCCTGAAAGATTATAATAAAAGATATGAACAGGATTTTTCCCTTGCCACCCACGCAGCTTTTAAGAAAGATGTGTCACTAAGACTTGCCCATAAAGAACATTACAAGTTTATTGAGAAAACCCCGGAAAAGGAGCTGGATCTTCTTATTGTGGTGGATCAGATGCTCACGGGATTTGATTCAAAATGGATTAATACGCTTTATTTGGACAAAATGCTGGAGTATGAAAATATAATCCAGGCTTTTTCCCGGACAAACCGTCTGTTTGGAACGGATAAACCATTCGGGACAATCCGTTATTATCGAAAACCACATACGATGGAAAAAAATATTGACCGGGCAGTGAAGCTTTATTCCGGAGATCGGCCAATTGGCCTTTTTGTAGAAAAATTGCCCCATAATCTTATGGAGATGAATCGAATTTTCTTAGAGATTAAGGAACTTTTTGAAAATGCAGGTGTGGAAAACTTTGAAAAATTACCGGAAGAGGAAGCAGTGATAGGAAAGTTTGTTTCTTTATTTAAAGAGTTTAATGATCATCTTGAAGCAGCTCGTGTGCAGGGTTTTTCGTGGGAGCAGAGTGTGTATGAGAGCAAGGATCCGAAGACGGGACAAAAGAAAAAAATTAAGATGGAACTTGATGAGAGAATTTATCTTACTCTTGTACAAAGATATAAAGAAATACCGTATGGAGGCGGAGGAGTCAGAGGGGAAGACATTCCTTATGATCTATCCGGGTATATTATCGAGATTGATACGCAAAAAATTGATGCAGATTATATGAACAGCAGATTTCAGAAGTATCTAAAGGAACTGCGAAAGGGTTCCTCTTCGGAAGTGGTGGAGCAGGCCTTAAATGAGCTGCACAAATCTTTTGCTTCCTTAAGTCAGGAAGATCAGAAATATGCGAACATTTTCCTCCATGATGTACAAAGCGGAGAAACTTTCGTGGAAGACGGAAAAACGCTGCGTGATTATATCAATCAATATCAGTATCATGCTCAGAATGACAAAATTCACCGCTGTGCGATTGCTTTTGGGCTGGATGAAGGAAGGCTTCGCAATATGATGGGTATGAAACTGACAGAATATAATATCAATGAATTTGGACGATTTGATGATTTAAAAAAGACGGCGGATAAGACAAAGGCGAAAAGCTATCTGGAGAAAGTGGAAGGGAAAAAGTTAAGTCCGCCAAAAGTAAACATTAAGCTGGACAAATTTTTAAGAAAATTTATTTTATCCGGAGGTTTTGATATAGAATAACAGACGATGAAGTTATGTACTCCTTTTTATCTATTTGCAGACAGCGCAAGCCGGTATTGCTGAAAAAAAGGAGGATATTAAGATGTTAGATAACATGAAAAACACAGAACTTTTTTGCGATTATTATAAAAAATGGATTATTGTATACAAAGAAGGGGCCATTCGGAAAGTAACTTTGGACAAATATCATATGACACATAAGTGGCTTACCCGTCTGATTCCGGATTTGAAAATATGTGAGCTTACGAGAATCTCGTATCAGCAGCTTTTAAATGATTATGCAAAGTATCATGAAAGACAGACAACGATGGATTTTCATCATCAGTTAAAGGGAGCAATCTTAGATGCGGTGGACGAGGGACTTCTGGAACGGGATCCGACCAGAAAAGCAATTATAAAGGGAAAGACACCGAAAGTAAAAAAGATAAAATACATTAATCAGTTTGAACTTCGGATGCTTCTCGAACAGCTTGAGCTGAAACAGGAGGTAAGCTGGGACTGGTTCATATTATTGGTGGCGAAGACAGGACTTCGATTTTCTGAAGCGCTTGCTCTTACACCAAAAGATTTTGATTTTGCCAGACAGTCTGTTTCCATTTCAAAGACATGGGATTATAAGGGGGAGGGTGGTTTCCTCCCGACAAAAAATAAATCATCGGTTCGAAAAGTGCAGATAGACTGGCAGACGGTAATTCAATTTTCAGAATTAATGAAAGGTCTCCCGGAGAACGAACCGATCTTTGTAAAAAAGAAGGTGTATAATTCAACAGTAAATGGAATTCTGGAAAGATATTGCAAGCAGGCAAAAGTACCGGTGATTACCATTCATGGATTAAGACATACCCATGCATCATTATTGCTTTTTGCCGGAGTTTCGATTGCAAGTGTGGCAAGAAGGCTGGGACATTCCAGCATGAATACGACACAGAAAACCTATCTGCACATTATTCAGGAATTGGAAAATCGGGATGTTGATCTTGTAATGCGCTCTCTTTCCGGATTAAGCTGATGATTGCAGACGGCTTGCGTTGCTTTAAACATAGAAGTTTTGTGGTTATGATATCAGGAGGTGACTCATATGAAAATAGCTGTTGTTACCGGCGCATCCAGTGGTTTAGGCTGGGAGTTTATCCGCCAGATTGCCAAAAAAGATTCGGAGGTTGAGGAAATCTGGGCGATTGCCAGGAGGAAAGAACGTCTTTTAAAACTCAGGGAGGAATGTCCGTTGACGGTCCGCCCGTTTGTCATGGATCTTACGCAGGAGGAAAGTATTCGGGAACTGGAAGAAATTCTGGAAAAAGAAAAGCCGGACATTTCCATCCTTGTCAATGCAGCAGGTTTTGGAAAAGTGGGAGACTATCGCCAGGTAAATCGGCAGGAATGTGACGCCATGATTGCCATAAACTGCCGCGCAGCGGTGGATGTGACGATGGTGTGCCTGCCCTATATGAAAGAAAAAAGCAGGATTCTTGAAGTTTGTTCCACGGCGGCATTTCAGCCTTTTCCACGCCTAAATGTATATGCGGCGACCAAAGCCTTTTTATACCGGTATTCCCGGGCGCTTGCCGTGGAGCTACGAAGGCAGAAAATTACGGTTACGGCAGTCTGTCCTTACTGGATTAAGGATACAGAGTTTATTTCCATTGCGAAAAAAACGGATAATGAAAGGGAAATCCGGCATTTTCCTTTGGCATCCCGGTGTAAAAATGTGGTTGCATGGGCATTACATGATAGCAGACTTGGTCTACCGGTTTCCACACCTGGTCCGGTGTGCATGATTCACCGGATTGCAGCAAAAATTTTTCCTTCGGAAATTATGATGGGTATCTGGGCATTTTTAAGAAGAATGTGAGCTCCTTTGTATAAAATTAAAATGAATATTTTAGAAGAAAAAGAAAATACTATCTCTCGAAATCAAAATGGAGAGGTGGTATTTTTTTATGGAGCAGATGATGGGAAAACAGAGTGTCCGGTTTCAAAATCCGGTGAAAATTGCCTCCCATGCCTGTGTGGGCGGAAAAAAAGAAGGGGAAGGTCCTCTTGGAAAAAGGCTGGATCTTGTGGTGGAGGATCCCATGTTCGGGCAGGATAACTGGGAGGAGAGCGAGAGCAGTTTTTTAAAAACAGCAGGAGAAATCGCCCTTCGAAAAGGAAAACGAAAAAAACAGGAAGTCCGGATGGCTTTTTGCGGTGATCTTCTCGGACAGCTGATCGCCTCTTCCTTTGGGGTGGAAAAGCTCGGTATTCCGTTTTATGGAGTTTATGGTGCCTGTTCGAGTATCGGCGCGGCGCTTTCCGCCGGGGCAATGGCCGTGGCAGGTGGTTTTGCCAATCTGGTGCTCTGTGCAGCTTCGAGTCATTTTGCCAGTGCGGAAAAAGAATTTCGTTTTCCCCTTGGATATGGAAGTCAGAGACCTTTCAGTGCCACATGGACTGTGACCGGTGCGGGTGCCTTTCTCCTTAACGGGGAAAAAGGGAAAGTGGCAGTGACAGGGATTACTACGGGGAAAATAAAAGATTTCGGTGTGCAGGATCCATTTAATATGGGCGCGTGTATGGCACCTGCTGCGGCAGATACCATATATCAGAATTTAAAAGATTTTGGAAGGAAGCCGGAAGAATATGACCGGATTATTACTGGGGATCTGGGTGTGATCGGACAGAAAATCCTTATAAAATTGTTAAAAGAAAATGGGATTGACGCTGTGAAAAATCATATGGACTGTGGAATTGAGATTTTTGACGGACCGGAACAGGACACTCATGCAGGAGGCAGTGGCTGTGCCTGTTCGGCTCTCGTCTTATCCAGCCTTATTTTACCGAAACTGGAATCCGGGGAATGGAAACGAGTGCTGTTTGTGCCGACGGGAGCTCTTCTTTCCCAGGTCTCTGCCAATGAAGGCCGAACCATTCCCGCCATCGCCCACGGTGTAGTGCTGGAAACAGTGTAGAGAAAGGAGCAAAAATGGTTTATTTTAAAGCATTTGTTGTTGGTGGATTAATCTGTAGTTTCGTCCAGATTTTTCTTGATAAAACAAAATTGATGCCCGGCCGGGTGATGGTTCTTCTTGTGATTGGCGGTGTGCTCCTGGGGGCTCTGGGAATTTATGAGCCTTTCTTACGGTGGGCCGGATGTGGAGCCAGTGTTCCCCTTTCGGGTTTTGGGTATAATCTGTCCAAAGGAGTGATGGAGGCGGTAAATGATGAAGGGTTTATCGGCCTGTTTAAAGGAGGATTGAAGGCCGCTGCAGCAGGCACAAGTGCTGCGTTAATTTTCTCTTATCTTGCAGCAATTATTTTTCAGCCTAAAATGAAAAAATAGAGAAAAAGGGAGCCATATGCAGATACGGTTCATAATCGTTACTGTAATGGCTCCTTTTTGGTATTAATTTGAAATTATATTCATTTGTTTACGAAGATCTTTTAATGCTTTATCCTGCTTTTTTTTCAGATCTTCTGTTTCTTTTAGAAGACGCTGCTGCTCTTCTTTTGTCGGAAGATTGCGTGTGTGGATATTGCATTTATCATTCATGATATTGCCTTTCAGACAGTATTTTGAATCGGCAGTCTGACCGGAGGAGTTGTCCGGACGGACACGGAAAATTTTTGTATGTTTTAGATTTTCCGGACAGTATTTGGTAGCAACTTTATTAGACAAAGAACAAATGGTGACGGCGATATGTGCGTCACAGCTATCTTTCGGGACGGTGCCCGATGCAAAATATTCATTGCGAACCATATTTTTTTCGGGATCATGTTTACATATATCAGGAACCGCCTTTTTCCCTGATTTTATACAGATTTTAGCCCGCTGGATTCCCTTGCAGGAAGGGAAAGATCTGATGGTCTGTTGTTTTTCGGCAATCACCTGATCCATGATCTTTTTCCAGATTACCTTGTGATAATCTCCTTCATTGCTAAAGGAAGTATTGTAGTCATAGCCTGTCCAGACGGAAGCGGTATAATACGGTGTATAACCGCAAAACCAGTAATCGTAGTTGTTAGAGGTCGTACCGGTTTTTCCTGCAACAGCCATTTTTGAAGCAAGCTGTGCCTTACGACCTGTTCCCTTTTTAACCACGTCTTCCATGGCGTTGGTGAGGAGCCAGGCGGTGGATTTTTTCATGATTTTTTTGTTCATTTTCTCATTGCTGAGAATAACATTGCCATTACTGTCTGTTACCTTGGTGTAGAGGACAGGTTCATTATACCGGCCTTTGTTTGCGATGGTTGCATAAGCGGCAGTGAGCTCGAGATTCGTGACACCGTCAGTGATTCCTCCGAGAGAAAGCGCCTGATTGATGTCACTTTCATAAGTACCACTGGCCGTCACCCGATTGCTTACTAAAGTGGTAAATCCGAGCTTTTGGAGAAAATCGAAGCCGACCTGCGGAGTAATCTGAGTAAGAGCCTTAACTGCAACAATATTATTTGATTTAATGATCGCATCCCGGATGGTCGTAAGTCCTCCGTAACTGGAGGAGACATAGTTTGTGACCTTATCTCCATTCTCGTAACGGTACGGGGCATCGTCAAAGACGGTGGCAAGCGTCATACCTCCCGTATCGAGGGCGGGAGCATAGGTAGACAGTACTTTAAACGTAGATCCCGGCTGCCTTTTAACAGTGGTTGCCCGGTTTAAGGCCAAATCATCCTGCTTTTTTCCCCGACCGCCCACAAGTACCTTGACCTGTCCGGTTTTCTGGTCAATCAGGGTGTAGGAAAGCTGAGGTTCTAACGAGTAGTGAAGCTGCTCATTTTCCACCGAATCCCCTTTTTTCAAAACGGATTTGCGGAAACGTTTTACCGCTTTTTTCATTTCTTTTTTTGAAGAATAGATTGTTTTATAACCCGAATTCCCGTCCTTTTTGCGAAAGAATGTCCGGACATCTGTCTGGGTAAACGTCCTGGCGGTGCCGTTCTTTCGTGTCACCTGCAATTTATATTCAAGGGAATATT
>JALFIK010000046.1 GCA_022776205.1 Eubacterium sp. | reverse complement strand
CTCGGCTCGCTTCGCTCCCCTCGATTTCCGGGCTTCCCACCTTTTCGCCTCTCGCCGTGCTTAAATCTCGGCTCGCTTCGCTCCCCTCGATTTCCGGGCTTCCCACCTTTTCGCCTCTCGCCGTGCTTAAATCTCGGCTCGCTTCGCTCCCCTCGATTTCCGGGCTTCGCCCTATACCCCAAAGCGCCTTTTCGCCCGCTTTCATGCATGCATGAGCGGTCGAACGTCGCTTTTGGGTGCACGGCTTATGCCTACGCTAAAATTGTTTTAGGAATCTTGCGTCGTTTTCGTAGAGGAGACGCATATCGTCGATTTCGTATTTTAAGAGGGTGATTCGTTCCAGGCCGATTCCGAAGGCGAATCCTGAATACTCTTCCGGATCGATTCCGCAGTCTCTTAATACTTTCGGATGTACCATTCCACAGCCAAGGATTTCAATCCAGCCGCTTCCTTTACACATTCTGCATCCCTTACCACCACATTTAAAACAGGATACATCCACTTCCGCACTCGGCTCTGTAAACGGGAAGTGGTGCGGACGGAATTTAACCTTGGTATCCGGTCCGAAAAACTCCTCTGCCCATTGCTGTAATGTTCCTTTCAAATCAGCAAATGTAATCCCCTTATCAACGACGAGACCTTCTACCTGATGGAAAGATGGAGAATGTGTCGCATCCACTTCATCGGAACGGAACACGCGCCCCGGTGCAATCACACGAATTGGCATACGACCGGTTTCCATGATACGGGCCTGTACCGGTGATGTCTGGGTACGAAGAAGAATATCTTTCGTAATGTAAAAGGTATCCTGTTCGTCCTTTGCCGGATGATTGGCCGGAATATTTAATAACTCAAAGTTATAGTGGTCGTACTCTACTTCCGGGCCTTCCACAACTTCATAACCCATTCCAATGAAAACCCTTTCGAGGTCTTCGAGGGCAATCTGGTTTGGATGACGATGACCTACTGCCGCTTTTGTTCCCGGCAGTGTCACATCAATCACTTCTTTTTCCATCTTCTCTTCTAGCAGTTTTTTCTGAATTGCCGTTCTTTTCTCCTCCATATGGACTTCAATATCGGAACGGGCCTCATTCACCATCTGCCCGACTTTCGGCCGTTCTTCCGGTGCAACGTCCTTCATCCCCTTTAAAAGACCGGATAACTGGCCTTTCTTTCCAAGATAAGCAACTCTGACACTATTCAGGTCATCCATACCTTCTGCCGCTTCAATCGCTGCAAGGGCTTCCTGATGAATCTTGTCAATCTTTTCTTTCATAACATACTCCTTTTTAATATTTTTCAATCAAGTTTTTATTTGATAGGAAATGGCGTAATTTCAATTCCCTATCAAATAAAAAAACGTCCCTTCCAGAAGAAGGGACGAATAAATCCGCGGTACCACCCTGATTTCCGAAAAAAATCCGGACTCTCTTTGTGCATAACGGGCACAATCCGTCATTCCTTTCCCGGCCGGTACGACCGGTCCAAAAATGCAGCTCCAGTGTGGAAATTCGAAGCAGAACGATTGCCGGAAAGACTTTCAGCCGGTGATCCTCCCTCTCTGATGGTTCATACTGTTTCTACTATGGGCACAATACCCGCACCTTCAACGCTTTTTCAATGAATATCATTTTAACGCATGAAAAAATAGATGTCAAGGGCTATTTCACCTTAACGGCATCTTCCTCATTTGTCTCAGATATTATAAAATGAGGCCGTTTTTTCGTTTCCAAATACGTCTTCGCCTGATACTGTCCCATAATACCGAGACAAAAAAGCTGAATCCCTCCCAGAAAAACGACGATACAAACCAGAGATGCCCATCCTGCAACCGGATCACCAAATACAATCTTTCTTACCACCACAAATAACAACATGATAAAAGAAATGGCTGTAAAAATAATTCCCATCCAGGAAGCCAGCGTAAGAGGCATCTGAGAAAAATTAACAATTCCTTCCAGGCTATATTTAAACAGTTTCCAGAAACTCCACTTGGTCTCTCCGGCAACTCTCTCCACATTCTCATATGGAAGCCAGTATGTACGAAATCCAATCCAGCCAAAAATGCCTTTGGAGAAGCGGTTATATTCACTCATTTTTACAATGGCATCCACCATATCCCGTTTCATCAGGCGAAAATCCCTGGCCCCGTCCACAACGTCTGCATCAGAGATCCGATTGATGATCTTATAAAACATTCTGGCAAAAAAAGACCGAATCGGCGGTTCTCCCTTTCTGCTCACTCTCCTGGTCGCCACGCTGTCATATTCTCCCGACTCAAGAATATCAAGCATCCTGGGCAACAAAGACGGTGGATCCTGAAGATCTGCATCCATCACCGCCACATAATCTCCCGATGCATTACAAAAGCCGGCATACATTGCCGCCTCTTTCCCAAAATTTCTGGAAAAAGACAAATATTTTACTCTTTCATCTTTCCCGGACAATTCCTTCAGAACCTGAAGGGTCTTGTCCGAAGATCCATCATTTACAAACAGCATCTCACTGTCATAAGCTGGTAGTTCATTTAATACTCTCACTGCCTCCTCAAAAAAAAACGGCAGTGATTCTTCCTCATTAAAACAGGGAACAATCAGAGAAATTTTTTTCTTCATCATCTTACCTCCAGTTTATCTTCTCCTCCATCATAAGGAGCTGCTGCCCCATTCTGGATAGTTCGCCGAGAACCGTATGTCTTCCTTCCCGGCTTTTGTACCAGGAATCTTTGCTTATTCCATCCACAACGACAGGGTGGACAAGAATTTCCACGTCCGGAAAAACCATCGAATAATACAGATATGCCCTTCTCGCATGATGAGCCTTACAACAGAGAATTGCCCGGCTGACACAAAAATTTCTTTCATCCAGCAGTATCTTTGTTTTTTCTGCATTCTCCAGCGTATATGTCGCTTCCCTTTCTTTCAAAATCGCAGATGACGGCACATTATTTTTTAAAAGAACTGCTTCCAGAAAATCCGCCTCACAGGAAAAATGATTTCCATATTTTTCTCCCTCCGGTGACACCCCCTGAAATTCTCCCCGGACCTTGGGAAAAGCTCCGGACGGAATTAAATATCCGGCATATCCTTTCCGGTAAAGTTCTGCGGCCTCCTCGGCATGTTCCGGTCTTTCACAGCCGGGAATAAAAATAACATCCGCCTTTTTCAGGGAATCTTCCAGAAATATATAATTTGTAATATCCTCAATTTGTTTCTGATCAAGACAGTACATTGCTTATCTTTTCCTTTTCTTCATTTTATAAGAATCCTGTCTCATCTTTTCCGTACAGTCCCTCTGTTGTTTTTTCCAATTAGGCCGAAGCGTACGAATCAAAAGATGATAATTCTTCTTATTTTCAAAAAAATAGTTTACTTCCGCTCCATAGAACACCATGGACATACAAAAATACAGCCACAACAGCAAAATCATAATTCCCGCCATACTTCCGTAGATATATGAAAAGTTTGTAAAATGATCCATATAAATCGAACATCCAACTGACACAACCACCCATCCAATCGTTGCAATAAGTGCTCCCGGAAACTGTTTCCGAAAACTTGAAGTCCGATTGGGAATCCACTTATAAATAACCATAAAAAGTAACGTCAGGAAAATAAGTGACAGCCAGATTCTTTTATGAAGGAAATATCCTGTCACGGCACTCAAAAACGGGAACCGTCTGCATATATAGCGATACAGACTGTTTCCGAATACCCAAAGCACAAGCATGACACTGATCATAAAAGCAAACAGCACTGTGTACGCAAGACTGAACAGGCGAATCACAAAATAATTCCTGTTCTCATCAATATCATAAACAGAATTCAGCCCAATCACAATCGAATAGACTCCCCGGGAAGCCGACCATAATGCCGCAATGATTGAGAGCGCAGATATGGTCGTTCCCGTCTTTCTGTAAATTTCATTCACAATACTCTTGATCAGAGAACCTTCCTCAAAGGATATCATATTGGTCAGCACATAGATGATATCATCTTTTGAAAAAGGAGTATATCTTGTCAGTGTCAGCAGGAAGATCATAAACGGAAATATGGAAAGCAATATAAAAAAGGCTGACATCGCGCCAAACGCTCCCACATGATCATCACTACACTTTTTTAAATAATCTGTGAAAAGTTCATATAAATTTTTAACCCTCTTCCATCCCGGCATACTGTAACCCTCATATTTATAAAAGATACGCAACTGCGTTTTTCCTAACCTGTATGACTAAAAAGCCGCCTCACATACATGAGACGGCTCTATTCCTTACACCCAAAATGCCGTAGCCTGCGATTTTGAGTCCTAGCCATAGCCAGGTGGGTAACTTCAATTGGGTTTCTGACTTCCTCTGATAAAGCGGAGGCCTGTCATAGACACAACGATCTTAGTTTCCCAAGTTCAAAAATGTAGGTTCAAAATAGCAGGGGGTCTCGAACACTCCAGGCTGTCATACAAATACTATAGCGTAATTAACTTTAAATTTCAAGAAAAAATTGTTTTGTCCTCACTCCAGATACAACCTTCCGTCCCTCACATGATAGTCCCGGTTTTTATGACAGAGTAGAACATTCTTCATATAGTTTAAAAGATATTCTTCTCCTTTTTTATCAAGCATGGTGAGAAGGTATCTTGCCAGGTAATCGGATTCTTCATTTATAAGCATCATATTCTTTCCGTTCACATAGTATGCCAGGGCACTGCCATCATTATACTTGTCCTTCAAATAATTTTTACTGGCACAAATCCGGTCAATAACCATCTCTGCCACATACTTCTTCGGCATCTTCATTCCCACAAGTTTCCCTCCGGAATTGACCGTATAATCAATCCAGTACTCGAAATGGTGAGGATTTCTTCCCTTATGATGAAGCCATCCCTTAGAACAGGTCTTAATCTCCTTCTCCCGGCTGATAGGACTGCGGTTTCCCTGATAATAGATAACTCCCGGAACAAATTCAATGGGACTGTATTTCGACAGGTCATGCAGGATTCCCTGTTTATAAAGGCCGACTTTAAAACAGGTCTTCGTGACAAGCATTTTATGATGTGTGATCGTTTTTAAATGTCCCATGAAATTCATAACTGGTTCCTCCCGTAATGCTATATTTCATTTTATTTTACAATTACGAGATTATCATGTCAAGGTTCTGCTTTACAAAGCCCTGGTTTCATGCTAAACTCGATTCGTCAAGACAGTTCATTTGTACCATCCTGTCTATAAATAAAACCAGGACAGCATTTTTAGATAACCGGAATAGATTACTGATTTTTACAGATGCTGTGATTCACAGCATCTTTTTTGATTAAGAATTTTAATGAGGAGGATTTTATGTATATTATAAAGACAGAACAGTCTTTTGATTCCGCCCATTTTTTAAGTGGGTACAAGGGAAAATGCAGCAACATCCACGGACACAGGTGGAAAGTTGTCGCCCGAATAGCTGCACAAAATCTGGAAAAAGGCGACCAGATGCGGGATATGGTTCTTGATTTCGGTGATTTTAAAGAAGCTCTGAAAAGTCTTACAGAGCCTCTTGATCACAGTCTAATTTATGAAACGGGTTCTCTTAAGGAATCTACTGTAAAGGCTTTGCTCGATGAAGGCTTTTCCTTAAATGAGATGCCTTTCCGTCCGACTGCAGAACAGTTTTCCCGATATTTTTATGACAAATTACGGGAACTTTCCATGCCGGTCTATGACGTCACCGTATATGAAACACCGACAAATTCATCCACCTACACGGAGGCATCTTTATGATCACTTATCCTGTTGTGGAAAAATTTGTCAGCATTAACGGAGAGGGACAAAAGGCAGGACTTCTCAGTGCTTTTCTCCGAATGAAGGGCTGCAATCTTTCCTGCAATTACTGTGACACTTCCTGGGCGAACGAAGCGGACTGCCCATATCAGGAATTATCCGAAGAAGAAATTCTTGCCTGGCTTGCCCAAAGTGGTGTAAAAAATGTAACGCTTACCGGCGGGGAACCTTTGCTTACAAAACAGATTGGCCGGCTGATCGAAATGATTGGCCATGCAGGTTTCGAAACAGAAATTGAAACAAACGGAAGCATTTCCCTCGCCCCTTATGACACCCTTTCCTGCCGTCCCGCTTTTACCATGGATTATAAATGCCCGGACAGCGGAATGGAGCAGGCGATGCTTCCTTCTAATTTTTCTCTTCTTTCTTCAAAAGATACTATAAAATTTGTGGTAAGCAGCATCCGGGATCTTGACAGGGCCAGAGAAATATGTGAACAATATCATCTTTCTGAGCGCTGTCCCATCTATTTAAGTCCGGTTTTTGGCCGAATCAACCCTGCAGATATTGTGGAATATATGATAAAAAATCACTGGAATGAAGCCAGAATCCAGCTTCAGATGCATAAATTCATCTGGCCGCCGGATATACGTGGCGTTTAAAAGCGGAAAGGAGGAACGAAATATGGCTATCGATAAAGATGCGATCCGTGAACATATTCGCGGTATACTGATTGCCCTCGGCGATGATCCGGACCGGGAGGGGCTTCGGGAAACTCCGGACCGGGTAGCAAGAATGTATGAAGAAGTTTTTGAAGGTATGAATTATACCAATCACGAGATTGCCATGATGTTCAACAAATCGTTTAAAGATGATCTTGCATTGGGTTCGGAAAAAAAGGACATTGTTCTCGTACGGGATATTCCGATTTTCAGTTTCTGTGAACATCATATCGCACTCATGTATGATATGACGGTTTCTGTCGCCTACATCCCCAATGAGAGAGTCCTGGGATTGAGTAAGATTGCCCGAATCTGTGATATGGCAGCAAAGCGCCTCCAGCTTCAGGAACGGATCGGCTCTGATATCGCCGAGATCATCTGCGAGGCAGCAAAGGCAGAAGATGTGGCTGTTATCATCCACGGAACCCACAGCTGTATGAGCGCACGGGGCATTAAAAAAGAGGCGGCTTCCACAGTGACGACCACATTCCGCGGCCGTTTCGAGACAGATCCGGCCATTCAGAATCAGCTTAACATGATGCTTCATGCTTAAATTATTTATTAACAGAAAGGAAGATTTCTATTATGCAGGAACTTAAAAATAAAAAAGAGGCGGTTGTCGTTTTCAGTGGCGGACAGGACAGCACTACATGCCTTTTCTGGGCATTGAAACGATATGACAAAGTGATTGCATTATCTTTTGATTATCACCAGAAACATATTAAAGAACTGGAATGTGCGAAGAAAATCTGCAAAAAATATAATGTGGAACATCATATCATGGATATGACTCTCCTAAATCAGCTTGCACCAAATTCTCTTACCAGGGTGGATATTAAAGTCGATGAAAATGCACCGGCACAGGGAACTCCGAACAGTTTTGTGGATGGCAGAAACCTGCTGTTTCTCTCCTATGCGGCTGTTTTCGCAAAACAGAGAAACATCACTGACATCATTACCGGTGTTTCCCAGAGTGATTTTTCCGGGTATCCGGACTGCCGTGATATTTTCATTAAATCGTTAAATACCACATTAAATCTCGCCATGGATTACCAGTTTGATATTATCACTCCGTTAATGTGGCTTGACAAAAAGGAAACCTGGGCACTGGCTGATGAACTCGGTGCTTTCGATATTGTGAGAAAGGAAACCCTTACCTGCTACAACGGAATCCCGGGAGACGGATGCGGACACTGTCCTTCCTGTAAATTGAGAAAGAAGGGATTAGACGCCTATCTTGCCTCCCGGTAACAGATGACAATCCATTATGCATTTTATTTATGCACTACTTAAAAATCCTGCCTGTAATGTATCAACACCGCAGGCAGGATTTTCATTTTATATTCAGATTTATTCAAGATTCCCCGTCAGAATCTTTGTCATGTGAGCCAGTGCCTTTTCCTCATCCGGCCCATCACAGACACAGAGAATCACGTCCCCTTTCCGGAATGTTCCACTCACCAGATTAATGATGCTCTTTGCGTTCACATCCATATATTCTGTCTTAAAATGAATATGACAATCAAATCGGTCTGCCGCATTGGCAATCTTATTTGCCGGTCCAAGGTGGATTCCCTGCTCGTTGGCAATCGTCAGTTCTGCACTTACCATATGTATCTAACCCCTCCATTTATCTATTTAATCCAACACGAACTTCTGCCCCGGGCCGGTAATATTCATGATCCGGCTGGTCAGAATTCTATGGTCATTTTTATCCTTATAATTTTTAATAATGCTGTATTCTTCCCAGCAGTGCATTGGGAAAACATACCGTGCCCCAGCCTTTTTCATAAAATAATCCATTCCCAGAGCACCGGATTCCTCCTGTCTCGGGTCTAGCACAACGAAGGCACAGTCAATCTGATTCGGCTTTAGTGTTTCCAGTTCCTTTTTATACAGAACTTCCATCCTTTTATTCTCTTCTTCCGGTTCTCCAGGCCAGTCCCACCAATGAAGATCTCCGGCATGATAAATAACCTTCCCTTCCACCTCCACGAGAAAGGCTACCCCCTCATCCGTCGATGTCAATGTGGTGATCCGGCATTCATCCACTGTTTTTTTCTCATGCGGTTTCATGAAAATTACATTCTCCGCTTTCTTCCAGAAGCTGCTTCCTCTTTTAATATCAGAGGATAACACATAACAGACCTTACGACATTTATTCTCCAGCCTGAATATATCTTTCGTATAATGATCATGATGAATATGACTGGAAAAAATATATAGCTCCTTCTCATAAGAAAGGGACGGTATCTCTCCCTTCCAGTAATCAAACAAAAGATAGCTGTGGTCTGTCTCAACAAGAAAACCACTGTGATCAATATAGGTTACTGTCAGTCCACTCATTTTTGTTCCTCCAAAATCTCTTCCTTCAGATTCTCGCAAAATCTTCCCTTCCTTAACATGGCAATTTCATGTCCGTAAGGGGCATAGGATCTTTTCTTTGTCTCCGGGTCAGGAATATAAGGAGTCTCAAGAATCTTCGGCACATCCTCAAAATCCCTGTGAAAAACAACTTCTTTCAGTGCATCAAACCCGATTGCTCCAAACCCAATGTTTTCATGCCGGTCCTTATGGCTTCCCATCGGATTCTTACTGTCATTAATGTGAAAGACTGCAATCTGTTCTTTTCCAATGACCCGGTCAAACTGGTCGATCACCCCATCAAAATCATTCTTAATATCATATCCTGCATCATTCGTATGACAGGTATCAAAACAGACGCTCAAACGTTCATTGTGAACTACGCCGTCATAAATACGGGCAATCTCTTCAAAGTTCCTCCCAATCTCGGTTCCCTTTCCTGCCATGGTTTCCAGAGCAACATTTACGGTTCCCGGCTCTGATAAAACTTCATTGAGTCCTTTAATAATCTGAGTGATTCCTTTCTTCTCTCCTGCTCCCACATGAGCCCCCGGATGAAGAACCAGCGTGTGACATCCTATCGCCTGTGTCCGTTCCAGTTCCA
>JALFIK010000045.1 GCA_022776205.1 Eubacterium sp. | reverse complement strand
GTGTTACTTTTTCTGCCATTGCATTCTTCCACTCTCGTTTTAAATATTCTTTTGTTACACCGATGTCAATAAAATCCCATGGGAAAATCTCATCCAGTTCTCTTTTCCGGGTAGTATAAAAATGGTAATCCAGATTATTTTCTTCCATGGCTTCCATCCATTTGCCGTAATCAAAATATTCGGTCCAGGCATCGTAGATGCAGCCTTTTTTATAGGCATCATAAATGACTTTTCCGATGCGGCGGTCTCCCCTTGCAAGGATACCCTCGAGTACAGTAGTTTTCGCATCGTGCCATTTTAAAGAAAGGCTTCTGTGATTGTGCATTTTTTTAAACTCATCATTGGCAATATGAGCTCGTCTGCTGTATTCCTCTTCCTCACACATCTGTGCCCACTGAAACGGGGTAAATGGTTTTGGAACAAAGAAAGAAGCACTTGCTCCTATGGAAATACGGCCATGACGGTATTCCGAATCCATGCTGTAATAATTCATGGCAATTTTTTCAGCTAAATGAGCAATACCTTTAATATCTTCTTCTGTTTCTGTAGGAAGCCCCATCATAAAGTAAAGCTTTACTTTGCTCCATCCACCTTTAAAAGCCTCCATGGCACCATGGATGATTTCTTCTTCCGTAAGGCCTTTATTGATTACATTTCTCATTCTCTGGGTGCCTGCTTCCGGTGCAAAAGTAAGACTGCTTTTTCTCACATCCTGCACTTTGCTCATAACATCAAGGGAGAAAGCATCGATTCGAAGAGAAGGGAGCGCAATATTAATATTTTTGGAGCGGAAATTATCAATCAGATAATTACATAAATCCGGCAGGAAACGATAGTCACTCGAACTTAGAGAACTTAGGGAAATTTCGTCATTTCCCGTATTTTTCAGACCGGCACTGGCCATTTTTTCAAGCATCGGAAGGGAACGTTCCCGCAATGGACGGTAGATCATTCCGGCCTGGCAAAATCTGCATCCCCTTGTACAGCCTCTTTGAATCTCCAAAACACAACGGTCCTGGGTAACTTTAATATATGGAACAATCTGTTTTTCGGGATAAAAAGTATCGGAAAGATTCATCTCTACCTGTTTGGTAATCCGTCGTGGAACATCATCAAAAATCGGTTCAAAAGAAGCAATGGTTCCGTCTGGATGATAGGTTGTCTCATAAAGGGAAGGAACATAAATTCCCGGGATCTGTGCAGCTTTTCTTAAAAATTCTTTTCTCGTGCCACCCTGTTTTTTGTGTTCCTTATAAAGATCAATCAAATCGTAATATACGGTTTCACTTTCTCCGATATAAAACATATCGAAAAAATCTGCTAACGGCTCCGGATTGTAAGTACACGGACCGCCACCAATCACGATTGGAGCATCTTCCCGCCGGTCTTTTGCAAAAATACCAATCTGGCTTAAATCCAAAAGCTGCAAAATGTTCGTATAGCACATTTCATACTGGATGGTAATTGCAAGAAAGTCAAACATGAACACTGGGTCCTGACTTTCCAGGGCAAAAAGAGGAATCTTTTCCTCACGCATGATATGGTCAAGATCCACCCAGGGAGAAAAAACTCTTTCACAATACACATCATCTCTTCGGTTCATCTGATCATAAATGATTTTCATCCCAAGGTGGGACATTCCGATTTCATAGACATCAGGGAAGGCCATGGCAAAGCGAACATCTACTTTTTCCGGGTCCTTTTTTACCATGTTGACTTCATGTCCAATATACCTCACCGGCTTCTCTACCTGGAGCAAAATCTCGTCTTTTAATGCTAAATCACTATTCGTAGTATGCATATTTTTTTTTCCTTATTTTTAAACTGTGTTTATTGCTAACGAAGACAAAAAAGTCGTCATTAAATAATACGATATCAGACCCTTTTCTGTCAAATTATTTTTCAGGGAAGCAATTTAATTTTCCCAAGCTAATGTGGGTAACATTAAATCGAAAAAAACACTGCCTTTTCAATCTTTCCGGTTTTTCCATACCAAAGATATGCTGGCGCAGGCCCTTTTTCCAATAGAGAATTAGCCTGTGTTAATGTAATTTTTTTTAAGGTATGGGAAAATTGCGGTCCTTCCTCTGTTTCTTTTTCTGTGACATGCCAGAAGTAGAACGAAGCATCATCGGATATTGTTTCCTTTACAATATAATTTTGGTATCGGGATGGCGATTGATGATATCCGGCGGGAGCCGAGGCCCATTCCCCGTCCTCTGTCAGCAATTCAGAATATGAACTAAATGCCTGCGTATAATTTTCTATATCATAGTCTAAGTTAGGACGGCTTTTGGATACCAGAGGATCCTTTTGATCGATGAATTCTTTGACACCGTCAGAAAAACAAAGAAGAAGTCTGGAAGGTGAATAGCGTAGTACCTGAATGTTATCCCCCGGTCCTTTCGGTGATAGGGTAATCTGCTTCGTTTTGTTGTTATATTGGTAGGAATCAAACAGATCGGAATTTCCCACAGGTTCCCCGCAGGCACAGTGGTATGAATAGTCTCCGTTGTCATAAAAATCAATGGTTTCATCACAGTAAGTGTAATGGGTCCATTCATGTTCTGTAAGAAAACGCGGATAGAAATCTGTTTTTTTACCGGTTTCACAGCCGGCAAGCATAAAAATCACCAGCAAAACAATTCCTGAAATAATCGGTCTCTTTTTCATATAAATTACCCCCCCTGATCTATTTTAATATAACACGTTTTAATATAACATAAGGTTTTTTCTCTGAAAAGAAGAATTCTGTGATACAATCATACTATACTGTTTCAATCTTATCTAACGGGAAATCTGTGTCAAAAAAGGAAGAATCTATGATGAAAGATAATACTATAAGACGACTTAATGAGGGATTTATTACTGCTTTTGTGAATGAATACCAGCCGTCAAATCCGGCATATAAACCACAGTTTATTTCGAATAATTACAGGGAGGGGAAAAAAGTTATTTCTTCTTTAGAGGAGGAGTTATTATCCTGTGAAGAGTTCTTTATCAGTGTTGCATTTATAACGAGGGGAGGGATTACCCCGCTCCTACAGACATTCAAGGAACTGGAAAGCAGGAAGATTCCGGGTAAAATCCTCACAACGGATTATCTGTTATTCAGTGATCCGAAAGCTCTTCGTATGCTGGCCGGTTTTTCCAACATAGAATTAAAAATGTTTCTTACAAAAAATGGGCAGGAAGGTTTTCACACAAAAGGATATTTGTTTAAAAACGAAGAAATTTATCGAATTATTATTGGAAGTTCTAACATGACATTGAACGCACTTACGAAAAACCGCGAGTGGAATACAAAAATTGTCTCTACGGAAAAAGGGGAGTTTATAAAACAGGCGGCCTCAGAATTCGCCGCACTTTGGAACAGTTAACAGGCTGTTGCTTTTGATGATTTTATCGAGGAATATGAAAAAGCATATACGAAAAATAAAATCATAACGACTCAAAAGAAGATTGCAAAACAGGGAAAAATTTCCAGTCTGGATTCTTATCGCCTTGAGCCAAACAGCATGCAGGTTTCCTTTATCCATCATCTTAGAAAAATATATGAGGCGGGAGAAAAAAAAGCACTGCTAATTTCTGCGACTGGTACCGGTAAAACCTATGCGTCAGCATTTGCCATGCGGGAAATGGGATTTCAACGAGTTCTTTTTCTTGTTCATCGCAGCCAGATTGCAAAACAGGCAATGGAATCTTTTCGAAAAGTAATGGGCGGTTCTGTTTCGCTTGGAATGGTAACCGGAAAAAATCTGGATTATGAGAAAGATTATATATTTGCGACCGTTCAGACAATGAGTAAAGATCATGTGCTGGAAAAATACAGGAAAACTGCTTTTGATGCGATTGTGATTGACGAGGCTCATCACAGTTCGGCAAGCAGTTATAAAAAGGTACTTGACTATTTTACTCCAAAACTATGGCTTGGCATGACTGCGACACCGGACCGGCGGGATGATATGATGGAAGGAAAGAACATTTATGAGATTTTTAATCACCAGATTGCCTGCGAAATTCGTCTTCAGGATGCCATGGAAGAAGATTTGCTTTGTCCGTTTCATTATTTCGGTATTACTGATCTTTCGTATGTTGAAGATGAGGGAAAAACCAAAGAAGATAAAATTGAAAACTTTCGATATTTAACTTCCGATGAACGGGTAGACCATATTATGGCACAGGCAAAATTTTTTGGATATTCAGGAGAAAGAGTGAAAGGGCTGATTTTTTGCAGCAGACTGGATGAAGCAAGGGAATTGTCTGATAAATTTAACCAAAAAGGATGGAGAACGGTCACACTAAGTGGAAGTAATACAGAAGAAGAAAGGCTGAATGCCATTGAGCGCCTGGCCGGAGAAGAAAAAGAAGATGCCCTTGACTACATTCTTTCCGTAGATATTTTTTCGGAAGGTGTGGATGTTCCTGAGGTCAATCAGGTTCTCATGCTACGTCCAACGCAGTCGCCGGTCGTATTTATCCAGCAGTTAGGACGAGGACTTCGGAAAGCGGAAGAGAAAGAATATGTCGTTGTCCTGGATTTTATTGGAAACTACCGGAATAATTTTATGATTCCTATTGCACTGTCGGGAGATCGTTCTTATAACAAAGATAATATTCGCCGTTATGTAACCCAGGGAGCACGGGTAATTCCCGGAGCAAGTACAGTACATTTCGATGAAGTATCACGAAAAAGAATTTTTCAGTCTATTGATCAGGCGAATTTTAGCGATATTAAATTGATAAAAGAGAATTATTTTCATTTAAAGGATAAATTGGGTCATATCCCTGCTCTTTTAGAATTTGATACTTATGGAGAGATGGATGTCCTTCGAATTTTTGATAATAACAGTCTTGGCTCCTATTATAAATTTCTCGTAAAATACGAGAAGGAATATAAGGTTCGTCTTACGAATGAAGAAGAAAAAGTGATTGAATTTATTTCAAAAAAACTTGCTAGTGGAAAGCGGATCCATGAATTGATCTTATTGCGTCGGTGTCTTACCTGTAAACATGGTTTGCTGGGGCTGTTAAAGCAATCCTTGCAAAAAGAGTATCAGTGTTCTATGGATGAAAATTGTACAGTAAATGTAGTTAATATGCTGACAAATGAATTCCCGACAAATGCCGCGAAAAAAACATATTCTGCGTGCGTTTTTCTGGAAAAAGAGGGCGATGATTATGGCATTTCAAAATCTTTCGACGAGATGCTCCAAAATCCTGATTTTTATGAAATGCTGAAAGAACTGCTCGATTTTGGTATTCATAGATATGAAACAAATTACAGTAATAAATATAAAGATACGGATCTTGTTCTTTATCAGAAATATACTTATGAAGACGCATGCCGCCTTCTATGCTGGGAGAAGAATGAGGTTCCTTTAAATATTGGCGGATATAAATACGATAAAAAAACAAAAACATTTCCGGTTTTTATAAATTATGATAAACAGGATAATATCAGTGATACGACAAAATATGAAGATCATTTTCTGAGTGAAAATCGTCTGATTGCCATTTCAAAAAGCGGAAGAAGTATGGAATCGGAAGATGTGCAGAATTTCTTATATGCGAAAGAGCGGGGGATTGATGTTGAATTATTTGTACGGAAGAATAAAGATGATAAGATTTCAAAAGAATTTTATTATCTTGGAAGAATGTATGCCACAGGAAGTGCAAGAGAATTTACCATGCCAAATACGGAAAAAACAGCCGTGGAAATCGAGTGGGAACTGGATACTCCGGTGAGAGAGGACATCTATTCTTATATTATAAGCTGAAAATTTTCTTATTGAAAATTCTTCTCATTTATGGTTATTGACATGAAATATGAGTGAGTATATACTAACTTCTGTAAGAAATTCATAAGCTATGTTTTAGAAAAATAAGAAAGCAGGTGGAGTGAAATGCCTTTATCAATGGCACGGGAAGGGCAGGAAATTCAGATTAAAAAAATTGCCGGAAAAGAAGAGGTACAGCACTTTTTGAAGAACCTCGGATTTGTAAGCGGGGGCTTTGTCACGGTTTTGTCTGAGACTGCGGGAAACCTCATTGTGAAAGTGAAGGATTCCCGCGTTGCAATCAGTAAGGAAATGGCAAATAAGATACTAATTTAAGCTGTATGAGGAGGAACGAGAGGATGGCGACGTTAAAAGAAATGAAATGCGGTCAGACGGTCAGAGTCGTGAAAATACACGGGAAAGGTGCAGTGAAAAGAAGGATAATGGATATGGGCATTACGAAGAATGCAGAAATCTATATTCGTAAAGTGGCACCTTTTGGAGATCCTGTTGAAATCACGGTACGTGGATATGAATTGTCTTTGAGAAAGGAAGATGCACAGATGGTGGAGGTCCAATAATTTTTTTTGTGCTTATAGTTAGAAATATCTAATTAAAGTTTGGAAATCTATAATATATTGTTGTGTTATAATTGGAAAGAGAGGATACATATGAAAGTGAAAATTGCACTTGCAGGCAATCCGAACTGTGGAAAAACAACGCTTTTTAATGCTCTTACCGGTTCGAATCAATATGTGGGAAACTGGCCGGGAGTTACTGTGGAAAAAAAAGAAGGCAGAATGAAAGAAAACACTGCAAATGGTGATGAGGCAGTCCTTATCGATCTTCCGGGTATCTATTCATTATCCCCTTATTCCCTGGAGGAGGTTGTTTCGAGAAACTATCTGATTGGGGAAAAACCGGATGCGATCATTAATATCGTTGACGGTACAAACCTGGAAAGAAATCTTTATCTTACCACACAGCTTACAGAGCTGGGAATTCCTGTGGTTGTTGCGGTAAATATGATCGATCTCGTAAAGAAAAACGGAGAAGAATTAAATACGGATAAACTCGCGGAGGATATCGGTTGCGAGGTTGTGGAGATTTCTGCATTAAAAGGAGAGGGCATTGATGAAATTGCCAGGCGGGCAGTTTCCGTTGCAAAATTAAAGCGAAAAGTACAGCCGGCTCATAGTTTTGAAGAGAGTGTGGAGCATGTTCTTGCTCATATTGAACGGGCAATCACCGGACTTGTCGATTCAGGTATGGAACGCTGGTATGCAGTAAAGCTATTTGAAAGAGATGAGAAAGTGCAGGAAAGGCTGGAACTTCCCCGGGAACTTATCGATCAAATGGAAGCCGAAATTGTAAGCTGCGAAAAAGAGATGGATGATGATGCGGAGAGCATTATAACTGGGGAACGATATCATTACATTGGAAGCATTATTGATGATTGCTATAAAAAGAGAATAAAAAAACAAATATCCACTTCGGATAAAATTGACCGGATTGTTACTAACCGTTTCCTTGCCCTGCCGATTTTTGCAGCAGTCATGTTTCTTGTTTACTATGTGTCTGTTTCCACGGTGGGAGGTTTCCTTACCGACTGGACAAATGATACATTGTTTGGAAGCTGGATCATTCCGGGGGCACAACGTGTGTTAGATGTAATCGGATGTGCCCCGTGGTTAAGCGGACTACTTGTTGACGGTATTTTAAGCGGTGTGGGTGCCGTTCTTGGTTTTGTCCCACAGATGATCGTTCTTTTCCTTTTTCTTGCTTTTCTGGAAGGATGCGGATATATGGCAAGAATTGCCTTTATTATGGATCGAATTTTCAGGAAGTTTGGTTTATCGGGGAAATCTTTTATACCCATGTTGATTGGTACTGGCTGTGGTGTTCCGGGCATTATGGCTTCGAGAACGATTGAGAATGACAGAGACCGGAAGATGACCATCATGACCACTACTTTCATTCCATGCGGTGCAAAGCTGCCAATTATTGCTTTAATTGCCGGAGCATTGTTTGACGGTGCACCATGGGTTGCACCAAGTGCTTATTTTGTAGGAATTGCTGCGGTCATCTGTTCGGGTATCATTTTAAAGAAAA
>JALFIK010000071.1 GCA_022776205.1 Eubacterium sp. | reverse complement strand
TTCTTTTTCCTGTCTTTACTGTTTTTAGGTTCTGAACTTTCGTTCCGTTCCATGGACCCTTTCCGAAGACATCACTCTCGAAAGGTTCCGAATGAAATTTGAATTGAACGTTCAAGGTTGTTTTGTTATTCAGTTATCAAGCTTCATACGCTTTCTCAACGAAAGCTTTTATATTCTATCACAAGCTCAGTTCATTGTCAAGAACTTTTTTAAAGGCAAAAAAGTTTTATTACTTTTTTTGTTTTACCCGTGTGATTTACTATTATATTGCACAATCATGATTCTGTCAAGTAAAAACTATTTTTTACTCTATTTTTATGAAAAAAATCATTTTTCATGGGCAACGCACAATATTTTATCATGATGAAATATGAATGTCAACAGTTTTTTTATTATTATTTTGAATCAATATCTGGTAGTTTTCTGCTTCCTGTTTCGTTTTAAACACAATTTCCCAGATTATTTGAATTTTTTTATGATAATAAAATAACATTATTTATAAAAGGGGACGATATCAATCCGGGAGAATGCACAGATATTTCTATTAAGCCATTCATAATGTGGCATAACCGGAATAATTTTCACCCGGCTCCTGAGTTGTCCAAAGCTTCTTTTATGTAATTGACACTTCTCCTGTCCGGTAAACACAACTTCTTTCAAATTCAAATCACCGGCAAAGGCTGTTTCTCCAAGCATCCTAAGATTCTTTCCAAAAATAACCTTTTCCAGACAGGCACAGTCTGCCAGTCCCTTTTTTTGAATTACACGAACGGAGTCAGGCAGTTCCAGTATTTTTACCCGATCCGACGAGCGAAAAGCACATTCTCCGATTTCCTCTAACCGATAGAAATAGTCTCCGAGAAAAACTCCCCGGTCAAGACATAGTTTTTCTTCATTTATTTTATTCTGAAGCAAACAGACTGCACCATTTTTTACAGAAGGATTTATAATCTGATAAATCCCTCTTTCCGTTTCTATTACTTTTCCGAGAGGATTAGCAAACTGCCAGGAAGCATGAATTTCTTCCTCCCGGTAAACATTCTCCGGATGTTTATCCCAGCACAGGTTGTATCCCTTCTTTTTAAGCGACGGATATACAATTTTATCTTTATAATGATATTTTTTCTCATCAATCAGTTTCTCATCCTCGAAAATACGAACGGTATATTCATTATAATGAGGTGTAAAAACTGCCTGAACATCTGTATCTTCGGTAATACAGGAAAAGGATTTGTCCCATTCTTTGAAAATATAATGCCAGACAAAATCGGCCGGCTTTTCAATTTGGGAAGGAGCACTCGCTGCTTCCCCATAATGCACGGATTCCTCTTTTAAAAGACTCCCGTCATCCTGAAGGAAACGTACCAGATAGGATCGTTTTCTTTTTTCATACAACGGTCTTGTCATGGTATCTTTTTCAATATGATCCAGTGATTTATCCCAGCCCTTAAACAAAAATTCATACTCTTTTGTACTTTTTTTCTCCGGCGAAATGCCTTTTACAGCGGACTGACCATAGGAAACCATTTCCGTATCAATCATCTTCCCCTTCTCATCCAGATACATGATAAGGTATTTTTTGGGAACCTTGCCGTATACCGCTTTCACAATCAGGTTTTCCGATACCATGGTAATATCGTGATCCCACCCTTGAAACCGAATTTCGTGGTGTTCCGTCTCCCCCTTTTTTTCGGGAACGGACGGAGCCTCTGCTTTTTTTCCATGAGGAACAAAGGAAGTTTTTATTACATTGCCCTCTTCATCCTGAAATACTACGATATGCTTTTTTCCTCCTTTTTTCTCCGCCATATTTCCCTCCTGAATGAATTTTATAATAAATTATTAACAGATATCGGCATACTGACCATGAGTAATTTTCAAAAGATCATCCGGTTTACACTCTATCTGCGTACCGATTTTTCCTCCGCTAACTAAAATTACCGGATTTTTTTTTGCTGTCTCGTGGTAAGTCGTCACAAATTGTTTTTTCATTCCAACCGGAGAACAGCCACCACGGATATAGCCGGTCACTTTATTAATATCTTTGACATGAATCATTTCCACGGATTTTGCTCCCACGGATTTCGCTGCTTTCTTCAGATCAAGTTCTGCAGCTACAGGAATCACAAAGACAAAAAATTCTTTTTTGTTACTCATCGTAACCAGTGTCTTAAATACATAATCCGGATTTTGTCCGGTAAGTTTTGCAACGCTCACCCCGTCTACCGCTTCTTTTCCATGAGGATAATAATGCGCTTTATATGGAATATTTTCTTTCTCCAGGATACGCATCACATTTGTTTTCGTCTCTTTCATAATCTGTCTTTTCCTCCAGTCAGGCGTTTAACTCCCGCTTAAAAGTACGGATATATTCTTTCGCCACATCCAGATTATAATAGTTTTCCTCCATAAGTTCAATAAAATATGTGCCTACAATGCACCCGTCAATTGTATCTTTTAAATTTTCAACGTCGGCTGCCGTCCGAATTCCAAACCCCATCATTACCGGGATTTTAGAAACTGCTTTGACACTTTCCAGATAGTTTCTCACATTTTTATGGAATGTTGCCGCCTGACCAGTCACACCCATAGAGGAAACACAGTAAACATATCCTCTTGCATTTTCAAGAATCATAGGAACACGATTACAAGAAACCGGAGCAACAAGCTGAATGAGTATCGGAGCATTTTTCACGTCTGCAAGGGCATCTGTCAGTTCATCCTGCTCTTCTTTTGGCAGGTCAGGGACAATAAGACCGTCCACGCCAACCTCGGCACATTTTTGTGCAAAAGCATCCACTCCGTAATAGAGAATCGTATTATAATACATCATAAAAATAAGAGGAATTTCACAATCTTTTCTTAATTCTTCTACAGCAGTAAATACCTTTTTCAGATTAGTTCCCCTGCAAATGGAACGGTACGAAGCATCCTGAATAACCGGACCATCCGCTGTCGGATCAGAAAAAGGAATTCCCAGTTCCACCACGTCTGTCCCGGCCTCTTCCTGGGCTTTGATGAGTTCCTTCATTCTCTCCATATCCGGGAGTCCTGCTGTCATATAAGTAATAAAAGCCTTCTCATTATTTTTCTGTAATTCTTCCATCCTTTTTTCAATTCGGTTCATCCTGGTTTTACCCCCTGTCTTTAAAATAGTCCGCAATGGTATGTACGTCTTTATCCCCCCGCCCGGACAGATTCACAACCATAATCTGATCTGCCGTCATGGAATCTGCTTTTTTAAATGCATATGCAAGGGCATGAGCACTCTCAATTGCCGGAATAATACCTTCTTCCCGACATAATTCTCTAAGTGCCTCCATCGCTTCATCATCGGTGATTGACACATACTGTGCTCTTCCCGTATCATGAAGATATGCATGTTCCGGTCCCACACCCGGATAATCAAGACCTGCAGAAATCGAACTGGCAATCTGAACATTTCCATCCTCATCCTGAAGCAGATAAGAACGCATCCCATGAAGCACCCCTGCCTTTCCCACGGAAAAGGCACTGGCATGTTTTCCCGTCTCAATACCACATCCGGCTGCTTCCACACCAATTAATTCCACATCTTTTTCTTCAATAAATTCCGCAAACATACCTATGGAATTGGAACCTCCTCCCACACATGCGATGACACAATCCGGGAGCCTTCCTTCTTTTTCCAGAATCTGTTTTTTTGTTTCCACACTGATCACTCTCTGGAATTCTTTTACCATCTGCGGGTACGGGTGAGGTCCCACTGCAGAGCCGATCACATAAAAAGTATCTTCCGCATTTTTTGCCCAGGTACGAATTGCCTCATTCGTCGCATCTTTTAAGGTTCGGCTTCCGGTCTTTACACATTCTACTTTTGTCCCAAGCATTTCCATACGAAACACATTCAAGGCCTGCCGTTCCATGTCCTCTTCTCCCATAAAGACAGTACATTCCATATCAAATAAAGCAGCTCCCGTTGCCGTCGCCACCCCGTGCTGTCCCGCTCCGGTTTCTGCGATGACTTTTTTCTTGCCCATCCGTTTTGCAAGAAGGATCTGTCCGATTACATTATTAATCTTATGGGCCCCGGTATGATTTAAATCTTCTCGTTTCAAATAAATTTTAGTACCGTATTTTTTTGATAATTTTTCTGCGAAATAAAGGGGAGTTTCCCTTCCGACATATTCCTTCAAATAATAATTGTACTCTTCCATAAATTTAGAATCGTTGATTGCTTCATTAAATGCCTTCTCAAGCTCTGCCAGTGTATTCATCAGAGATTCTGACACATACTGTCCACCATATTCTCCATATCTTTTATTTTTCATCATGCACCATCCTTATTATTATTTTCATTTTTTCGGGATCTTTTCCACCGCACTTTCCATTTACATCCGGCCGTTCTACCGCCGAACTTAAATCAATCACATCCGGTTTAACTTCCCGCATTGCTTTTTTCACGTTGGTTTCATCAAGCCCTCCTGCAAGGAATATTTTTTTCGTCCCTTTTTTCCTAAGAGGAATGACCTGATTCCAGTCAAAGGTTTTTCCACTTCCCGGTTTTTTACTGTCAAATACATACCCCGTAATTTTTTCTTTTTTTTCATATTCTGAAAAGGAAGACAGATCAGACACATTAAAAGCACGGAGAATCGGTATTTTTATCTCTCGATAAACTTCTTCCGTCATCATTCCATGAATCTGAATCTGGTCAAATCCCGCCGCCGTAATTTTTTTTACCTGCTCTTTATCCGGAGAGACAACAACGGCAACGGATTTGATTTCCGGCCGGAGCATCTTTAATAAATGCCTTGCTGTTTCCATGGATATATTTCTCCTGCTTTTGGGAAAATACAGGACAAATCCCACATAATCAGGAAGATATTCATTGGCATAATGAATATCATTTTCACAGGTCATACCACATATTTTAATCTTCGTCATAAAGTTCCTTCCAATTTTCTGCCAGGCGTTTCGGATGTTCTGATAACATGAAAGCGCCTCCAATTAAGAGTGCATCTACTTTACATTTTTTTAAAAAACGAATATCTTCCTCAGAAGTGACACCACTTTCCGAAACAAAGACCGTTCCTTCCGGAACCATTGGACGAAGTCTTTTTGTGTTTTCAAGAGAAATGGTAAAATCTTTTAAATTCCGGTTATTCACACCTACAATTTTCGGTGCAATCTTTAATGCCCGCTCCATCTCTTCTTCGTCGTGCGTTTCCACAAGAACATCCATGCCAAGCTCAGAAGCGAGCTCATAATATTCCTTCATCTGCTCATCGGAAAGAATTGCTGCAATCAGGAGGATACAGTCTGCACCAATCACCTTTGCCTCATAAATCTGATAGGAATCAATAATAAAATCTTTCCGGATCATTGGCAGAGGAGATATCTTCCTGATTTTCCTGAAATAATCCACACTGCCTGAAAAATGATCTTCCTCTGTAAGACAGGAAATGGCATCAACAGACTCATTGTATTCATCAATCCGGTCAGTCAGTTCCATAGTCATTGCAATTTTCCCCATACTCGGAGAAGCTTTTTTAAACTCGCCGATAATCGAAAGACCCTTTTTCGAGAGTGCCTCATAAAAAGAAATACTTTTTCTTCCACAATTTAGTGCCAGATTTCTCATCTGTTCTTCACTGACCTGTTTTTTCTGTCCGATAAGCCTTTTCTTTTTATCTTCCACAATCACATCTAAAATCATTTCCTTCTCCTCACATTTTCAGAAAATTTTCCACCATTTTTTTCCCATGATCTGTATAAATCGATTCCGGATGAAACTGTATTCCAATGAGCGGATACTCTTTATGTTTCATTGCCATGATTTCCCCATCATCTGTTCTTGCAAGAATCTCAAATTCTCCCGGAAGGGTTGCTTCTTCCACCGCCAGAGAATGGTACCGGGCGACATGAATCGGACTGGGAATTCCTTCAAAGATTCCTGTCCCATCATGAGTAATCAGAGATTGTTTCCCATGCATCAGTTCTTTCGCATGGATAATTCTTGCTCCAAATGCGGCTCCGATGCTCTGGTGTCCAAGACAGATACCTAAAATTCGCTTTTCCCTGTAAAAATGTTTCACAACATCCATGCAAATGCCGGCTTCAGCAGGACTTCTGGGACCCGGTGACAGCACGATACGGTCAGGATCCATGTTTTCGATTTCTTCTATTGTAATTTTATCATTTCTTACTACCTGGATTTCTCTTTCAAAAATTCCAATATACTGGTACAGATTGTAGGTAAAGGAATCATAATTATCAATTAATAATATCATAGATCTTCCTCCCGAACTAAAACTTTCGCCAAAGCTCTCACTTTATTACAGCACTCATTGTACTCATTTTGCGGATTACTGTCTGCCACAATTCCTGCTCCGGCCTGGAGGTAAACACGATTCTTTTTTTTGATCATCGTTCGGATGGTAATACAGAAATCCATATTGCCACTAAAATCAATATAACCAACTGCACCTCCATAAAGACCTCTTCGTACAGATTCCAGTTCATCGATAATTTCCATGGCACGCACTTTTGGTGCTCCGCTTAAAGTACCGGCGGGGAGAAAGGCATTCACCAGATCGAAGGGATGGTATTCTCCCTTTTTTCTTCCCTCCACAAGCGATACGATATGCATCACATGGGAATATTTCTGGATATGCATAAAATCCTTTACTTTAACCGTACCAAACTCCGCAATACGTCCCATGTCATTTCTGGCAAGATCAACCAGCATGACATGCTCCGCTCTCTCTTTCGGGTCGTTTAATAAATCTTCCATCATGCCCCGATCTTCTTCCTCATTTTTCCCTCGCGGTCGTGTTCCCGCAATCGGACAGGTATGTACCTTATTATCTCTTTGCGCCACGATCATTTCCGGGGAACTGCCAATAATCTCAAATTCATTAAAATTAAAATAATACATATACGGAGACGGATTGATTTTTCTCAATTCTTTATAAAG
>JALFIK010000009.1 GCA_022776205.1 Eubacterium sp. | reverse complement strand
ATGACACGAAAGTACTATAGACTTAAAATGCAACTCGGTAAACAAATTCATTTTTTTTCCATTTTTTCTTCAGAAAATTTTCACATTTATTCCGGACAATATATATAAACTGTTTAAACCTCTAAATCTATGGCCAGTCCAGTGGCAGAAAGGAATATCAATGAAAAATGCAGGAAGAAAAATTTGTGATGGATGGAAATCGAAACGTTTAGGGATGATTCTCATTTTATTTCTCGTTTTTATCATTCTGATTGTGTGGGCCGTTCACATGAAAAAAAGCAAAGACAGCCTCTCTTCCCGGGTGAACAGTACTGCGGTAGAAACAGGAACGATCAAAAATGTGATTGATTCCAGCGGGACTTTACAGCCGGCAGAGACAACCGATGTGCAAGTTCCCAATGGACTTGAGGCAGATACGATTATTGTCAGTGTGGGTGAGCAGGTATCAAAAGGTCAGATTCTTGCCCGATTAAATAAAAATTCCGTGCTCAGCACCTTAGTCACCGTACAAAGCCAGCTGGATTCTGTCGAGGATTCTCTCGATGACGATACTCTTACGAGTCTGGAAACGGAAGAATTAGAAGAAGAAAAAGAGGAATTAAAAGAACTGAAATCTGAGCTGAAAAAATATCGGAAAAATCCGGTAATTAAAGCAACCACAAACGGCATTATCGGAAACATTGGTATCACAGAAAAAAATGGGGACAGTTCTATTACAAATGACAGTTCTGAAGCAACCGGGTCAACAGCAACAAAAACCGTCGGAACAAGCAGCGTAAACACGACTTCAATGAAATTGCTTTCCCTTTCCACGTCAGGTTCTGCCGTCTCACAAACAGAGAATGCTCAACTAGATGAAGCCACTGCATCCTCCGATTCTTCCACACAGGAATCAAAAACAGTAGAATCAGAAACTACTACCGAGACAAAACAAATTCAGGAAATCACAGACTTCTCCTCTTTATCTGTAGCAGCTCCTGCTGTGGGGGAGAAGCCACAGTCTGCCATAAAGGAAACTTCTTATTATTCCGGAAAAATTTCCTGGAACCCGAAAACCTCTCAATTTAAAGAAGATACTGCGTATACTGCAAAAATAACCCTGACAGCAAAAAACGGCTATACTTTTACAGGTAAATCCGTTCCGACAATAAAAAATTTTTCTGTGAAATGTTCTGTAAACGGTCAGGGAGAAGGTAATCAGCTGATTATTACTGCATCATTTGAAAAAATTTCCTCCGATACAAAACAAGAAAATACCCAGAAAATCCCGTCTGCTCCATCCGGTCAGCAATCTGCAAAAAATTCCGGAAACACTGAAAATATGACTTCTCAGACATCCCAGACTGCCCAGTCTTCTGATTCGGCAAACGATACAACGAAAAGCAGCAGCAATTCTTCCACTATATACGAAACCTCCGCATTTACCATACAAAATCAATCGAAAGTCATTGTCAATGTCAATGTGGATGAACTTGATATTTTATCCGTTTCAAAGGGTCAGACTGCAACAATCGTTCTTGATGCCATTGAGGGCGAGGAATTCGAAGGGACTGTGACAAAAGTATCCAACATTTCCTCCTCCGACAGTGGAAATGCGAAATATCCTGTAGAAATCAAACTTGCAATGGATGAAAATATGCGTTTTGGCATGAGTGCTACTGCATCGATCCAGGTCGATGAAGCTGTCAATGTCCCTGTCCTTTCCATGGCTGCATTACAGGAACGGGACGATGAGACTTTTGTCTATACAAAAAAAGAAAGTGATGGCACCCTCTCCGGAGAAAAAACAATACAAACCGGTCTTTCCGATGGAGAAAATGTGGAAATTGTCAGTGGATTAGAGGAGGGCGACACGGTTTATTACACAAGAAATGCAGGAAATGCCAATTCCACTTCCGATAAAGAAAACGGAATGCAGATGATGCCCGGTCAAAATGGATCCAGTAATTTCCCTGACAGACCAAACAAAATGAATGGTGGAGAAAAACCACAAAGTGGCAGCGGAGCTCCTGCTCCATCAAATTAGAGGAGGGCCGGAAATGATCGTATTTAAAAGAGTTTCGAAAATATACCATATTGGTGGTGAAGAAGTAAAAGCATTAGACCACGCAGATCTTCAAATACAAAAAGGAGAATTTGTCAGCGTAATCGGTCCTTCCGGCAGTGGCAAATCAACTCTGATGAATATCATGGGGTGTCTGGATCAGCCGGATGAGGGAGAATATATACTGGATGGACAACAGATTGATCAATACTCAGAAAAAGAATTCGCTCACATCCGTAACAAAAAGATAGGATTTGTGTTTCAAAGCTTTAACCTGATCGGCAATCTGACAGCGGAAGAAAACGTGGAACTTCCGCTGATTTATCAGGGCATTCCTCCAAAAGAGCGGAAAGAGCGGGTAAAAGAGGCTCTGGAACATCTGAATATTTATGCAAGAAGAAAACACAGACCGTCACAGATGTCTGGCGGACAACAGCAGCGTGTTGCTATTGCCAGGGCAATTGTCACAAAGCCTTCCCTTATTCTTGGCGATGAACCAACCGGAAATCTGGATTCAGAAACAGGAAAACAGATTATGAATATTTTTCATTCTCTTCATGAGCAGGGGAACACCATCGTCCTGATCACCCATGATGAGTCCGTTGCGCAACAGGCCGGGAGAAAAATTTATATGAAAGACGGGAAAGTAAAGGAGGGAATATCATGATCCGACAAGCTGTAAAAATGGCTGTAAAATCAATATATTTACAAAAAATGCGATCCTTTTTAACAATGCTTGGTGTGATTATCGGTGTCGTTGCTCTGGTAGTTCTGGTTTCTGTTGTAAACGGTGCAACCGGCTCCATTACGGATTCCATAAATTCTATCGGAACAAATATGCTTAATGTAATCATTAAAGATGATTATGATAAACCTGTAAAATTATCCGATCTTTCTTTATTCACTGAGGAAAAATCTATTGAGGCCGTAGCTCCTGTTCTTCAGACTTCACTTACTGCCAGCTCTGATTATGCCACAAAAACCATAAGCATAACCGGAACAACTTCCGCCTATGACGATATCAGAGGAATTACCCTGTCTTCAGGCCGTTTTCCAACGAATTATCTGGCTTATATTCCGTATACCTCTTATATTCGTCTGACCGAGGGATACGGAATGGATATTTCTTCTTTTTGTGTCTCCGCCTCTGATGAAAATACCGATGCGGCAGAAAATGCACTCAGCAAAATCCTTCTTAACCGCTTTAACCAGGATGAGGATGCTTTTACCATTGTAAATCAATCTGCAGTTGCACAAGCCATGAGCAGTGTGACAGATACTCTTTCCCTTGTACTCGGAGGCGTTGCAGGAATCTCACTTCTTGTCGGCGGAATCGGCATTATGAATATCATGCTTGTATCCGTAACAGAAAGGACAAAAGAAATCGGGATCCGGAAAGCCATTGGAGCGGGACGCGGTAACATTCTGATGCAATTTCTGGTTGAATCACTGGTTCTGTCACTGACCGGATGTGTAATTGGTATCTTTCTTTCCTGGTGTATTCTGATGATCATTAATATGATCGGAAATGTCAGTTATGAATTGTCTTCCGGCATTGTTCTTGTATCCATCCTTTTTTCTATGGGAATCGGAGTTATTTTTGGACTTTATCCGGCGAACAGGGCAGCAAAAATGAAACCAATTGATGCCTTAAGACAAAATGAATAAGAAAATATTCCATAATCATCTTAATAAAAGCTCCGAATAACCTGCAAAATCATTCGGAGCTTTTCTCACCTTATTTTACTGTCACTTTTTTTACCTTACTCCAGTCGGAATAGAGTTTTACTGTCTTTTTCCCGGATTTTATCTTTTTATAAGTTCGCATTTTTACATAATAATTTTTTCCGGATTTTAACCGGGAAATAGTCTTTGAGGTAACACGAGTTCCTGATACTGTTTCTAATTTGGATTTTTTGAAATCTGAAGAAATACCGTATTTAATCTGATAACCATCCGTCTGATCGGACTGTTTTTTCCATCTGACTGTTAATCTCTTTTTAGCAGGGGATAATCTGGTAATCTTTGTTCCTTTCGGTTTGATATCATAAGTTTTCGTGACTGTTCCGGAATAGAAATTCATAAATGTAATTTTCACCGAATAACGTCCGACTTTCTTACTGCTTGTCGGATAAGTAACTTTATACTGGCTGCCCTCTACATCATATTTATCATAGCCTTTTAATTCACTACCATTCGCATCATAAACCGTTACCGTTGGTTTCCGGCTCTTTCCATTATAAGTCACAGAAGAAAACGATAATTGAATTTTCCCAACTTTAGGAATAATTACGTCCTCTCCATACGCTCCACATTCCACGCACTGATGTTTGATACAGCCGTTATTCTTCAATGTTGCCCGTTTCTTTATAAGTACAACATCATGTTCCGGTTCATAAGTATGACTTGCAGAAATAACCAGTCCATCCTTACTTAAGGCTTTGGTTGCGTTTTCATCATCAAACAAATCATGACAAATTTTACATTCATAATAACCCTTTACACCATCCTCCGTACAGGTTGCTTCTGTACCGGGCTTAAATTCCAGACTATGACTGCCCGGGGCACAGGATGCCTGTGAAATAAGTGGCATACAATAAAATGTCAGAAGAACCACAGGTACTGAGAGTATAGAAGGAATTAATTTTCTCATAGTTTTGCTCCCCTTTCTTTCTTTAATAAATAGTAAATTGAATTGTTTCTGCCCTACCTTTCCAATCGATATTCTTCAATTTAATCTTACTACATTTTTATTTATCCGTCAATTTTCTTTTTAGAGGAACTTTTATCTTTTGAAAAAGGAAATCCCTGTCCACTGATTAAGGCAAATCATGCC
>JALFIK010000221.1 GCA_022776205.1 Eubacterium sp. | reverse complement strand
CCAAAGGGAAACCTCTTTCTGAGGATGTGGACCTTCATCAGGTTGCCCGTACCACACCCGGATTTTCCGGAGCAGATCTGGAAAACCTTATGAACGAGGCGGCAATCCGGGCAGCGAAGAATGATGCTCGTTTTATTCGTATGGAAGACATTCAGAAGTCTTTTATTAAAGTCGGAATCGGCACGGAAAAGAAAAGTCGTCTTGTGCCGGAATTAGAAAAGAAAATCACGGCATATCATGAGGCAGGTCATGCAATTCTTTTCCATCTGCTTCCTGATGTGGGCCCGGTTTATACGGTATCCATCATCCCAACGGGAATGGGGGCAGCAGGTTATACCATGCCCGTTCCGGAAAATGATAACGTTTTTGAAACAAAAGGACGGATGATCCAGGAGATGAAAGTCGGTATGGGAGGCCGGATTGCTGAGGAACTGATTTTTGATGATGTAACCACCGGTGCATCTCAGGACATCAAACAGGTGACAGAGACAGCCCGGAGTATGGTGACAAAATACGGAATGTCCGAACGCCTTGGTTTTATCAATTATGAGGAAAATACGGATGAAGTATTCCTGGGCCGTGATCTTGGTCATTCCAGAAGCTTCAGCGAGGAAGTGGCCAGTGTGATTGACAAAGAAGTCAAGAAACTGGTGGATGACTGTTATATTGATGCGAAAAGAATTCTTGTAGAAAATATGGATGTTCTCCATGCCTGCGCGAACCTTCTGATTGAAAAAGAACGAATTAATCGGGAAGAATTCGAAGCGTTGTTTAAAAATGACAAAACAGAAGAAATCCAGAAAGAAAATGTCGGACAAAATGACAAATAATTATATAGTTCGATGTATCATGCACAAAAATAACTTTGATATCCATTAAAGTTTATGCACACTTATGGGTAATCCAATGCTATTATAATAGGCGTAACCCCCCCCAATACATTTTATAGTTTTGCTACACCCAATAAGTAACAAAATACCTTCTCCGAAAAGATGGCCGATCGTTGGCCATCTTTTTTATTTGCCAGGAAATTACTTTGGATTTCCATATTAAAGTCGCCTTATTCCCATGCTATGTTGGTGTCCTTTTGTTTGGTATTGCGGTATATTGTCTTCCAAAAGATATCGTTCGTGCTTTTATAATAGCACTCGAAGGAATCGGCATCAAATTTGTAATGAATACTGTAATTGGTCAGGATATTACAGTAAAACAGTTCTCTGATAATCTCCGTGCACCCCGCCTGTTTTTTCAATCAGGCGGATATCAGTAATCGTCATGTCCTTTTGTACTGCTTTGCACATATCATATACTGTGAGTGCTGCGGCAGATACAGCGGTCAAAGCTTCCATTTCTACCCCCGTCCGTCCGGAACAGGAAACCGTTGCCTGTATTTCGATGGAATAACGGTTCTCATCCATGGAAAGATCGAGATCGATTCCGTCTAATATAATTGGATGACACATCGGAATAATATCAGGCGTATGTTTCGCACCCAGTATTCCTGCAATTTGTGCAACGGTCAGCACGTCCCCTTTTTTCATACCCCCACTTTTTATGAGGGAAAAAGTCTCCCGGTTCACCAGAACTCTGGCGGCAGCTACAGCAGTTCTGCAACTAATTCCCTTATTACCCACATCCACCATTTTTGCCCGGCCCTGTTCATTAAAATGAGTAAAATCTTCCTGATACTCCATAATCATCCTCCAATCTGATTCATATTACGATTTGCATTGCTACGCTGATAATAGGATAATTCTCCATGATAAGCGGGCTTTTCCAGTATGGCTTTTTCCATCTGTTCCTTCATTTGGAGGAAATTCATCCCTTTTATAGAAAATTCATCGCCGGAATGGAGACATGGCTTTAATTTTCCATCTGCTGTCAGGCGCAGTCGATTACAGCTCTTACAAAAATGTGCATTCACCGGGCTGATCAATCCGATATTTCCCTTTCCATCAGGGAATTTAAATAATTTCGCTACCCCTCCGTCACTTTTTATTGGTTCAAGATCGGGAAGTTTTTCTGTTACGATGGAATGAGGAATGTATGCTTCCGGTCCGAAATCACCACCGTCGTACATTGGCATCAGTTCGATAAACCGGACATCTACAGGATATTTTTTTGTAAGACCGGCAAGAGTCGGAATTTCATCATCGTTAAATCCTCCCAGAAGAACGGTATTTATTTTAATTTTTTCAAAGCCGGCTTCCAGAGCTGCTTTCAGGCCATCAATTGCCTTGTCAAGATGCCCTGTTCTTGTGAGAAAAGCATATTTTTCTTCATCCAGCGTATCCAGACTGATATTGATTCGTGTGACCCCGGCTTCTTTGAGTGGTTTGGCCAGTTTGGGAAGTAATATTCCGTTTGTTGTAATACAGACTTCCTGAATGTCGGGCACCGCCATGGTTTTTTTGCAGATAGATATAATATTACTTTTGATAAGTGGTTCTCCTCCGGTAATGCGGACTTTGGTGATGCCCAGAGAGGACGCAGCCCAAACAGCCTGTATCATTTCCTTTTCGGTCAGCATTTCTTCCGGTTTCTTTTTACAAATGCCATCCTCAGGCATACAGTAACGGCAGCGGAGATTACAGCGTTCTGTTACAGACAGTCTTAAATATGTAATATCTCGCCCAAATTTATCTATCATATTGAAATCCTCTTTTATTATTTTCCAAATCCACAATTAGGAAATGTACAGACCGGGCAGGATAAACAAAGTCCTCCTTCTCCCAGTACATGGAAATCTTCTGCTTTTAATATTTCTCCTGTCATAATTCTAGGCAAAACCAGATCAAATATAGTCCGTTTTGCATACATTACACAGCCGGGAAGTCCCATGATCGGAATGTTTTCGTTGTAATATGCGAGTAGGAACATGGCACCCGGAAGCACAGGGGCACCGTAGGTGACTACGGAAGAAGCAACATCCCGGATGGCAGCAGGAGTTTTGTCATCAGGATCCACACTCATTCCGCCGGTGCAGATAATCATGTCGGCTCCTTTGTCGAGTAACTTTCTGATACCCCCTTCGATGTGTTCAGGATTGTCATCCGATATTTCATGGCCGATAATTTCTGTGTCGAATTGTGAAAGTTTGTCCAGGATAACCGGGGTAAAAGTGTCCTGTATTCTCTTGTAAAATACTTCGTTTCCGGTTGTGACGATACCTATCTTCTTTTTCAGATACGGGCGGATTTCAAAAATCGGACTGCCGGCACAAAGATTCTTTGCCCGTTCCATTTTTTCCTTTTCAATTACCAATGGAATAATTCTCGTTCCTGCGATCTTATCTCCCTTTTTTACAGGAAAATCTCCATGCCTGCTGGCAATCATCATTTCGCCGAGGGAATTTACTGTATTTAAAAGTTCGCGGTTAATTTTAAGCACGCCGTCACAATCTGAAATAATTTCAATTTTTCCTTCTTTTACTTCTGAAGGATGCATATGCTCATTTTTACAGAGTTCATAAAGAATTTGAGCAGCATCATTTTCATGAAGCATATTTTCATCATTTTCCCAGATATAAATATGATCCTTTCCTACACTGAGCAGGACCGAAATATCTTCTTCTTTTATTATATGTCCTTTCCGAAATACGGCATCTTTAGTAACTCCCTTAATAATTTGAGTAATATCATGGCATAAAATCTGCCCTACAGCTTCTTCTGTTTTCATTAATTTCATTTTGATATACCTTCTTTTCCATTGTAGTTTTAAATTCTTATAACTGAGTATAGCATGGGAAATAGCGGGTGCAAAGTAGTGAAAGTAATATAGAAACGAATGCTAAAAATATTACAGTATTAATCATACCGTTTTTTTTTTCATATGTAAAGGTTTCGACGGCCTTCAGGTGGATCACTCCAGCTACATTCTTCTTTGGTAACAAGCATCCTTGCACCGGCACCTCTTGGTGTTGCACCGGAAATGTTGCGATATATGTTTATAGACAGTTTTATTTTTTGAAAACAAATCGTAACTGACAAGTAGCCTATGCTACTATGTATTTTAATTGTAAATTTGACAGGAAAAGAAAAATTTTAGCGAAAAATGCATAAAAATAAATGTGAAATTGCAAAATATTTATGCACACTTAATCGGAAGGAAATGCTATTATAATAGACGTAACCCCCCCCAATACATTATAAGTTTTGTTACATTTCTTGTAGCAAGAATACCTTCTCCAAAGAGAGCAGCATGTACTTATATATGCTGCTCTCATTTTATAATTAATGTTTTACTGAAATATCGGTGCTTTCAATATGCAAAAAATGGCCAATTTCCTTCTTAAAGGAAATTGGCCATGGTATCTTATATCTTTTTTAATAAACTTCGGAGTTATTTTTCTGATATCAGATAACCCTTGTTTTTCAGTTCCTCACCAATCAGATCCAGAGTTTGGTCTGAATCTGCTTCTACCGTGTGATAGTGATAATTTGAGGTGATATTTTTTAAAGGGCTTGATTTTCCGTTTCGAATGTCATCCATAAATTCCCGGATATGTCGGCGGGAAGAGATGTTTAAAGGGGCCTCAATTTGCCCATATACCCGGTGGTGGACTATGACGTTTACGACTGTACCGCCCAGATCAACGATGCTGCACAGTTCGTCTTCAATCTGTTCATCCGTATGGCTGACTTTGAATGTCCTTTTTATCGCCGGAGATGTATTGAGAAGATAGCCGCGGTTTGTGGATATAATGTCGTAACCAGCTGTCCGGAGCAGTGCAATGTCCTGGACGATAACCTGACGGCTTACCTCGTAAAGACGAGCCAGTTCCTTTCCGGGAACCGGATTTCGGCTTTGCTGTATTTTGTTTATAATTTCTTCTCTTCTTTTTGAACCAGTCATTCTCTGAGAACTTCCCTTCTATTATATATAACGGACTAACGGATTCCTCACAGTGTGTGAAGATTTTTCAGTGAAATATCAAGAACCGGTGCAGAGTGTGTCAGTGCTCCGCATGATATATAGTTTACTCCAAGAGAAGTCATACGGTCAATATTTTCTTTTGTCATATTTCCGGAACATTCTGTTTCGGCACGTCTATCGATGATACGAATCGCTTCCCGCATTTCTTCGACGTTCATATTGTCAAGCATAATAATGTCAGCTCCTGCATCAACGGCTTCTTTTACCATGTCAAGGTTTTCTACTTCCACTTCAATTTTCCGAACAAAAGGCGCGTATTCTTTTGCCAGTTTAATTGCATTCGTTACGCTTCCTGCTGCCCCGATATGATTGTCTTTTAATAAAACACCATCGGAGAGGTTGTAACGGTGATTGTATCCTCCGCCGACACGGACAGCATACTTTTCGAAAATCCTCATATTGGGTGTTGTTTTTCTTGTATCGAGAAGTTTTATGCCGGTACCTTCTAAAAGAGCGGCTACAGAATGAGTGTAAGTGGCAATCCCGCTCATACGCTGCAGGTAATTGAGTGCAACCCGCTCTCCGGATAATAAAGTGCGGATATCTCCGGTCACGGTGCCGAGAAGCTGTCCTGTCTGTACTTCTTCTCCATCCCGGCAGGAAAAAGAAAATTCCATCTGAGGATCAAGCAGTTCAAAGACTCTTTGAAAGACCGGAAGTCCTGCGATTATACCGTTTTGCTTACAGATTAATTGCACTTCTCCTTTTACCGGCCCTTTTATTACGGAATTTGTTGTGACATCTTCACTCGAAATATCTTCCTGCAGAGCCATCTTGATCAGGTGGTCCGCCTGAAGTTTCATGGAAATTGAATTCATAATAATAAATGTCCTTTCTGTCAAACGATTAAAATCAGGTTGTTATACGGCCTGGCGGCAAAAATTTATTTTATCCACAGTCTGTCGAAGACCGCAGATTTTTCGGGCAGCTCTTTTGGCAAAGACGAGACTTTCCAGCAGAGAGTTACTTGCAAGGCGGTTTGCACCGTGTACGCCATTACAGCTGGTCTCACCGGCGGCATAAAGATGTTCCATGGAAGTTCGGCTGTCGCTGTCGACCCAGATTCCGCCCATAAAATAATGCTGTGCAGGTACAACAGGAATCCATTCTTTTAGTACATCATATCCTTCTTCCAGACAGTGCCGGTAAATATTTGGAAAATGGTGCAGAATGGTTTCCCGGTCTATATGTTCCATGGAGAGCCAGACATGTTCTGTGCCGTCCTTTTCCATCTGTTCGCGGATGGCTTTTGTCACGACATCCCTCGGGAGAAGTTCATTTACAAAACGTTTTCCGTATTTATCATATAATACGGCACCTTCTCCGCGGACAGATTCAGAGATGAGGAACCGACGCCCCGGTTTTTTCGAATAAAGTGTGGTAGGGTGAATCTGCACATAATCAAGGTGTTCGAGACGGATGCCATGTTTTTTTGCAATGGAGAGAGCATCTCCTGTCAGGTGAGGAAAGTTCGTGGAATGGGTATAGCATCCGCCGATTCCCCCGCTCGCAAGTACGGTATCTTTTGCCTGAATGCGCAGAAGAGAGCCTTCTTTACTGCGGGCAAGGATCCCGGCACAATGGCCGTGCCGGATGATGAGATCCGTCATGGTGGTATATTCATACAGGGTGATATTTTTTCTATTTTTAACCTGATACAGGAGTTTTTCTGTAATTTCTCTGCCGGTGATATCTTCGTGGAACAGAATACGGGGTCTGGAATGGGCTCCTTCCCTTGTATAGAGAAATTCCCCGTCTTTTTTGTCAAATTCCACACCGTAACGAACCAGATCTGCAATGATTGACCGGGAACTCCGGATCATAATATCGACGGATTTCTGACGGTTTTCATAATGTCCCGCCTTCATGGTATCATTAAAATAACTGTCGTAGTCATTTTCATCTCTCAGAACACAGATTCCGCCTTGAGCAAGAAAGGAATCGCTGCTTTCAAGATCCGATTTTGTAATCATAATAATCTGTTTATCTGCCGGAAGATTGAGGGCACAGAAAAGTCCTGCCACACCAGTTCCGACAATCGCTACGTCTACGTTATAATCTGTCATTGTTTGTATCTCCTTTTACTGCTGCATTTTAAATGTATTGTCAGGACTCTGCAGCAAGGGAAAGCATTCGCTCCAGAGGTTTTTTGGAATTTTCTCTGAGAGTATTGTCCACATGTACTTCATTTTCCCCGGTTTTTAATACATGAAGAACTTTTTCCAGGGTATTCTTCTTCATGTTCGGACAAACGGGCAGACGATCCGGATAATAAAATTTTTTGTCGGGATTGTTTTGTGTTAATTTATATCCGACTCCCTCTTCTGTGCAGACAATAAATTCCCGGCAGTCACTCTCTGTCACATAGGAGATAATTCCGGAAGTACTTCCCACATAATCGGCCATCTGAAGGATTTCTTCCCGACATTCGCCGTGGGCAACAATCTGTGCATCCGGATGGAGAGACTTTACATGCACCACATCTTCTGTGTCGATTCGTTCATGGGTCGGACAGAAGCCGTTATTGTATACAAAATGTTTTTCCGGTACCGAAGCTGCAACATAATGGGCAAGATTGCGGTCCGGGATAAAAAAGATATTCTGATTTGGAAGTTCCTTTACGATTTTTACCGCATTGGCGGATGTGACACAAACATCGGAATGTTCTTTTAAGGATGCGGTGGAGTTGATGTAGCAGACCACGGCCAGGTCATCATATTCCCGGCGCATTTTTTCAATGGTTTCCACATCGGCCATGTGAGCCATGGGACAGTCAGCAGTGGAGTCCGGCATCAGTACCGTTTTTTCCGGATTTAGAATTTTTGCACTCTCCCCCATGAAGGAAACACCGCAGAAAACAATAGTCTTTTCTGTAAGATTTGTGGCAACTTTACTTAGATAGAAGGAATCACTGATATAATCTGCAATGGCCTGTACTTCCGGTGGAACATAGTAGTGTGCCAGAATAACAGCATCCTTTTCTTTTTTCAGCTTATTTATTTCTTCTGAAATTGTCATTTTCTATCCTCCTGAAACCTGTTTTTTTGCAAATTTCTTCCCATTATAACACTACAATTTACATATGACAAGACATATGATAGAAAAACTGTAAAGAAAAAGAGAAAAGAAAAAGAGATAATTCCCCTCTTTCTTTTGACCGTTTCGATCATGGAAAGATTGGAAATTATCTCTTTTTATATAGTAGATTCACTTAACTATTTTTCGTTTTCATCGCCAAGAAGTTTATGTTTTAAATCATAAAGTTTTCGGGAAAGATCCACATGTACGGTTTGCGGATTCATCAGACGACGGTTTTCATCCCAGAGCGTATTGAGTTCCTCCTGGCAGTATGCTTTGATTTCCATCGTGCCTGGGGAAGTGTATACGCACTGGCCGTTTAAAAATACCGGTACAAGAAGTTCCCGTAATGTGTAGCTGTCTGCCGGCAGAAGGGATTTTTTCCATGTGGAGATCGGATCAAAGATTTTCAGATCCTTGGAAGAATCATAAGTTTCTCCCACAAGGCAAATCAGATCCGCCTTAATCTTTCCGGTTTCTTTATCGTAAATACGGTAGATCGTCTTATTTCCCGGATTAGTAATTTTCTCCGGATTCTCGGAAATTTTAATCTTGGCTGTAAAATCGGTATCGCCTGGTTTCTTAATGGCGGCCAGTTTGTAAACTCCGCCAAAGGCCGGGTTATCAGAGGAAGTGATCAGATTCGTTCCCACACCCCAGGAGGTAACTGCTGCACCCTGGTTGCGCAGGCTGTTGATCAGATATTCATCAAGGTCGCTGGAAGCGGAAATGATCGCATTTGGGAAACCGGCCTCATCAAGCATCTTACGGGCCTTTTTTGACAGGTAGGCAATGTCACCGCTGTCTAAGCGGATACCCATAAGTTTTGATGAAATACCTGCGTCTCTCATTTCTTTGAATACCTGGATAGCATGGGGAACTCCTGATTTCAATGTATCATAGGTATCTACAAGAAGAATACATGCATCGGGATACATCTTTGCATAAGTCCGGAAGGCAGTAAGCTCATCCGGAAAGCTCATGATCCAGCTGTGGGCGTGAGTTCCCTGTACCGGGATACCGTAAAGTTCTCCGGCAAGTACATTCGATGTGCCGGTACATCCGCCAATGACAGCAGCCCGGGCACCGAGTGTACCCGCATCCGGACCCTGAGCACGGCGAAGACCAAATTCCATTACACCGCCACCCGCTGCATAGTCCACACGGGATGCTTTCGTTGCGATCAGACTCTGATGATTGATGATATTTAAAATGGCAGTTTCCACAAGCTGTGCTTCCATGATCGGGGCAATTACCTTCAAAAGAGGCTCTTTCGGAAATACAACAGACCCTTCCGGAATGGCATAGATATCTCCGCTAAAATGAAATCCGGCAAGATAGGAAAGGAATTCTTCCCGGAAAATGCCGAGACTTCTCAGATAATCAATATCTTCATAAGAGAAGGACAGATTTTTAATATAGTCAATCACCTGCTCCAGTCCGCAGGTGATTGCATAGGCACTGCCAGAAGGATTATTGCGGTAAAAAACATCAAAGACAACCGTGTCCTCATTCCCCTCGAAAAAATATCCCTGCATCATTGTCAGCTCGTACAGGTCAGTCATCATGGTTAAGTTGCTTGCAAACATAATACTCTACTCCTCTGTTCTTATTCGAACGGTTGGTTCTCCTAATTTTGTAATATATTCATTGTTGACATATCCTTTGTATCCTTTGGATTCCCCACTGATGACTTCGACATGGGCATAGTCGGTACCGGCAACAAACTCAAGTACCCTGACACGTGTCATCGGGGAAAGCCCGGTAATGGCTTCGGAATCGCTGCCTGCCTGGGCACGCAGTGTGAGAGACTGATATACGTCTGCTACGTAAATATCATCCTCTTCGGAATCTTCTTTCTTTGCGGAAGTATCCTGAGAACTGTCCTTGTCTTCCACAATGGAAGGCAGTGAGATGGATGCCTGGGCCTTCCGGCTCGGAATCAGAAAATAGAGCAGTCCTACTCCGGCACAGACCATGCCGGCAATTAAAATCGCACAAAAAAATGATACTATTATTTTTTTAAACATATAGACTCCTTTCTGTTTAAGGAGTATTGTAGCATATTCTAATAGAAATTAAAAGAAATTTTGTTGACAATTTGACAGCCCTAGTATATGATTATCTGAGAAAAAACGAAGAGGGAGACAGTAGGAATTTCTGAAAGCCACAGTGAGGCGGAGATAGTGGGAATCCGTTGCCGGTAAGGAATTTTCGAAGATCACTCCTGAGTTGCAAGGCTGAACGCTTCCGGATTTCTCGCAGGAAGGTAAGTAAGCTGCGACGGATTCTCACCGTTACAGGAGAAACATATGTCAGTATGTACAGGTGGTATAATGATAGTTCAGGCTGTCATCCTTTTACTGGGATGATGGTTTTTTTTATATAATCTTGAAAGTCTGAAGGCTTTCCTATTATATAAAAAAGCCCACTGGGCAGGATCGCACTGCGGCAAAGAGAAATTATGTTGCGAAAAGCAACCCGGTGCAGGCGTAGAATCCTGCTTTGCAGGATCCTTTTTGATATTTATTTTACTGGCAATACTTTA
>JALFIK010000187.1 GCA_022776205.1 Eubacterium sp. | reverse complement strand
TCTGATCATAAATTGAGGTGAAGAGAATGTATACTGGTATTGGTGCATCAGCAGGAATCGGAATCGGTTCTGCTGTGATTGTTAAAGAGCCATCCCTTGCTTATGATAATAAGAAAGTCAGCGATACGACTGCAGAGAAGGCAAGACTTCAGACTGCCCTGGATGCATGTATTGAAAAAACACAGGCTATGGCGGAAGATATGAAGACCCGTGTCGGTGAGAAGGAAGCGGAGATTCTTGAGGGACATGTTCTTCTGCTCATGGATCCGGAGATGACCGGACAGATGGAGTCTAATATAGAGAATGATGGAATGTGTGCGGAAGCATCTGTTGAACAGGTGTGCAATTTCTACATGGAGATGTTCGCAGGTATTGAGGATGAGATGTTCCAGCAGAGAGCAACAGATGTTTGCGATATTAAGACAAGATTATTAAAGATATTGTTAGATGTAGAAGACGTGGATTTGGCAAGTGTACCTGAGGGAACGATTCTTGTTGCGGAAGATCTGACCCCTTCCATGACTGCAGGGATTAATCCGAAGAACGTAGCTGGTATTCTTACAGAAGTCGGAGGGAAAACATCCCATTCCGCTATTCTCGCCCGGGCTCTTGAAATTCCGGCTGTACTCAGTATACCGGGGATTACGGAGAAGATTTCCAATGGAGATTCGATTATATTAGATGGTTCGGATGGTCAGGTATTTGTATCTCCGGATGAAAAACTGCTTGCAGAATATGAAGGGAAACGTGCGGAGTACCTTGAAGAAAAGGCAGCATTGGCTCAGTTCATCGGCAAGGATACTGTGACGGCAGATGGTGTAAAAGTTGAACTTTGTGCGAATATCGGAAAGCCGGAAGATGCATTGAAGGTTGTGGAATGTGACGGCGAAGGTATTGGTCTGTTTCGTACAGAGTTTCTTTTTATGGACCGGCCTCAGGTTCCTACGGAAGATGAGCAGTTTGAGGCCTATAAAAAAGTAGCTGAGACGCTCAAAGGGAAACCGGTTATTATCCGTACCCTGGATATTGGAGGAGATAAGGAGATTCCGTATCTTGGCCTTGAGAAAGAGGAAAATCCCTTCCTTGGATTCCGTGCAATTCGTCTATGCCTGAGCAGGGATGATTTATATCGTCCTCAGTTAAGAGCCTTACTTCGTGCAAGTGCATATGGGGATATTCGAATCATGGTTCCGATGGTTACCTGTGTAGATGAAGTTCGTGCAGTGAAGAAGATGATTGAAGAGATCAAGGCAGAACTGAAAGAGGAAGACATTCCATATGATGAAAATATTAAAGTAGGTATTATGGTGGAGACACCGGCAGCCAGTCTTATGGCAGATGTGCTTGCAAAGGAAGCGGATTTCTTCAGTATCGGAACGAATGATCTTACTGGATATACAATGGCTGTTGACAGAGGAAATGCTGATGTTGCATATCTTTATTCGGCTTATAATCCTGCAGTGTTACGTTCTATTGAACGGGTGATCAAAGCAGGAAGAGCAGAGGGAATCATGGTCGGTATGTGTGGAGAAGCGGCAGCAGATCCGTTACTTGCACCATTGCTTCTGTCTTTCGGACTGAATGAATTCAGTGTAAGTGCCACATCTATTCTGGCCACCAGAAAGGGAATATCTCTCTGGACAAAAGAGGAAGCAGATGCTGTTGCACACAAAGCAATGTCCATGGCTACCGAGGCAGAGATTGAAGCTTATCTTAAGACAGTAGCAAAATAACAACATCTGATATGGCAGATGAGAAAAGATAAAAGGGTGTCCAAAAGACACCCTTTTTCTTAATGTTTTGGGAAATATTCTTTTATCATAATAAAAAGGAGGGGAAAAGTGGCAGGAGTTTTTAATAAAGAACAGGAAGAGGCAATTACTCATAAAAAAGGCCCGCTTATGGTCCTGGCCGGCCCGGGGTCCGGAAAAACACTGGTGATCACCTATCGTGTAAAATGGTTGATTGAAAAGGAAGGAGTGCATCCCTCCAGAATTCTTGTAGTCACTTTTACAAGGGCGGCAGCGGAAGAAATGAAAAAAAGATTCTGGCAGTTTGATGGAATGGAAAATGCACCGGTTACATTCGGAACCTTTCACTCTGTTTTTTTTATGATTTTACGTTATGCTTATAGATATACAGCAGGGAACATTATCCGTGAGGACGTGAAGAGACGGTATATTAAAGAACTGACAGAAGAAATTGATTTGGAAATTGAAGACGAAAATGAATTTTTGTCAGGTATTATCAATGAGATCAGCTATGTCAAGGGCGAGATGATTCCTCTGTCCTATTATCACAGCAGTAATTGTTCTGATGAGATTTTTGCACAGATTTTTGAAGGATATGAAAAACGGCTTCGGGAGGAAAATCTCATCGATTTTGATGATATGCTTGTTTTTTGTTATGAGCTTCTCAAAGAGAGAGAAGATATCAGGAAAATGTGGCAGGAAAAATTTCAATATATTTTAATTGATGAATTTCAGGATATTAATAAGGTTCAGTATGAAATTGTCCGGATGCTGGCAGGGGACGGAAACAGGCTTTTTATCGTAGGGGATGATGATCAGTCCATTTACCGGTTTCGCGGAGCACGCCCGGAAATCATGCTCGGATTTGAAAAAGATTATCCGGATGTGAAAAAAATTATTCTTCGAACAAACTACCGATGCAGCAGTCAGATTGTGGAGAGTGCAGAAAATCTCATAGCACATAATACAAAACGATTTCCCAAGAACATGACGGCCCGGCGGGGCGCGAAAGTACCGGTGACTTTCCGCCAGGTGAAAGATGTAGGAGAGGAATGCAGTGATATACTTAATGGTATCCGGTTTTATCAGAAAAAAGGAATTCCCCTTGAAGAAATGGCAGTGATTTTTCGAACAAATACGCAGCCAAGACTGCTGGTAGGACGACTGATGGAATATAATATTCCCTTTCAGATGCGGGATGTGATTCCCAATATATTTGAGCACTGGATTGCAAAAAATATTCTTGCCTATATCCGTCTTGCCATGGGAGCGCGTGACAGGAAAACCTTTCTTCAGGTGATGAACCGGCCCAAACGATATATAAAAAGAAGCATGATCACCGATTCTCAGGTGGACCTGCAAAAATTAAAGCAGCAGGCCTTTGGGAAAAAATGGCTATACGAAAAGATTGATAAGCTGGAGATGGATCTCTTCATGCTCCGTAAGATGGAACCCTATAGCGCCATTGAATATATTCGCCATGGGATTGGCTATGAAGAGTATATGAACGAATATGCACAGTTTCGCAGGATGAATCCCGATGATTTAGAGGAAGTACTCAATCAGATTCAGGAGAGTGCGAAGGAGTATCACAGTTTTGAAGAGTGGTTTTCTTACATAGATTCTTATGGAGAAGAATTGAGGAAACAGACAGAATCCGGGCAAAGAAGGGAAAAAAATGGTGTCACTCTAACTACAATGCACAGTGCAAAGGGGTTGGAATATGAAGTCGTTTTTGTTATGGATGTGAATGAGGGGATTACTCCTCATAAAAAGGCTGTCAAAGAGGCAGATTTGGAAGAAGAACGAAGGTTGTTTTATGTAGCGGTTACGAGAGCAAAAACGTACCTGTTCCTGTATTCCCTGAAAGAATTGTACCAGAAAGAGGCTAAAATATCCCGCTACATCGGAGAACTGCGCTGTGATACGAAAAATTTTCAGAAAGGGAAAAGAGTTGTTCACAAAAATATTGGAGCCGGAACAGTTCTTTATGTAAAAGAAGACAAAATCAGGATAAAGTTTGATGATGAACCAAAACCAAGGCTGTTTTCCTTAAATTATTTAACCCAGCAGGGACTTCTTTTTCCTGAAAAAGACGACAAAAATAAAAAAGTATGATAGAATAACTTGAAATCATACAGGAGGTAAATAAAAATGTTGATTGAACTTTTAAAAGTAATCGTACTGGGAATTGTAGAGGGAATTACGGAATGGCTTCCAATTAGTTCTACCGGACATATGATTCTTGTTAATGAGTTTATAAAACTGCATGTATCTCACGATTTTATGGAAATGTTTCTTGTAGTAATCCAGCTTGGGGCTATCCTGGCTGTCTGTGTGCTTTATTTCCATAAACTCAATCCTTTCAGTCCAAAGAAAACGACAAAAGAAAAAAGGCAGACTTTCAGCTTGTGGGGAAAGGTAATCGTCGGATGCCTGCCGGCTGCAGTCATTGGGCTTGCCCTGGATGATAAAATTGATGCTCTTTTTTATAATGCGCAGACAGTGGCATTCACCCTGATTTTATACGGTGTTTTATTTATAATAGTGGAAAACTATAATAAGAATCGAACGCCGGAAGTAACCAGTCTTCCGCAGTTAACATATAAAATTGCTCTCATTATTGGATTTTTTCAGGTCCTTGCTCTCATTCCGGGTACGTCACGTTCTGGTGCGACCATACTTGGTGCGATGATTATCGGAACATCCCGTTATGTTGCTGCAGAGTATTCCTTCTTCTTATCAATTCCGGTAATGTTTGGAGCAAGTTTACTGAAGATGCTTAAATATGGTTTTGTTTATACCGGTCAGGAAGTAGTAATTCTTGTGGTTGGCATGGTAGTTGCCTTTGTTGTATCCATTCTGGCAATTAAATTCCTCATGGGATATATTAAGAAAAATGATTTTAAGGCCTTCGGTGTTTACCGGATTATACTCGGTATTATTGTTGCAGTATACTTCGTTGCCAAACATTTTCTTTTTGCTTAAAAACAGGCAGAGCAGATAACGCAGGGAAGAAAAGATGGGAAAAAGAATTGCGATAACACAATGGTGTCATGAAAGAATCCGGCAGCTTGTAAAGAATCCGGAAATCTGTATTGATGCGACAGCCGGAACAGGAAAAGATACGGTGTTCTTATGTGAACTTGTCGGAGAACAGGGAAATGTGATTTCCATGGATGTTCAGGAAAAAGCGGTACAGATGACAAAAGATCGTCTGAAAGAAAAGAACTTTACTGACCGTACCAGGGTGGTTCTCGACGGTCATGAACATATGGAACGATATGCCGGGGAGGGGAGTGTCTCTTTAATTATGTTTAATCTTGGTTATCTGCCGGGAGGAGATCATAGTGTGGCGACCAAAAAAGAGACGACAATCGCGGCGATTAAGACCGGACTTACCTTATTAAAGGCCGGCGGAGTCATTTCCCTTATGATTTACAGTGGAGGGGATAGTGGTTTTGAGGAGAAGGAGGCGGTTCTGTCTTTTTTAAAAGACCTGCCGCAGCAGGAGTATACAGTTATTGTGGAGAATTTTTATAACAAATCGAATGATCCGCCACTTCCGGTTTATATCATAAAACAGGAAGAATAAAAAGAAAATTCCGAAGCACAGGAGGGAAAACAATGGATTTGATAAAAGAAAATGCAGTCATTACCCGGCAGCAGGAAATTGCTCCGGGGATTTATGATATGGAACTTTCCTTTCCAAAGGGAGCCCGGACGGCAAAACCGGGACAGTTCCTCGCCATGTATTGCAATGATGGGACAAAGCTGCTGCCTCGTCCGATCAGTATTTGTGGGATTGACAAAGGAAAGGGAATTCTCCGGGTGGTATACCGGATTGCCGGAGAAGGTACCAGAGAATTTTCACAAATGAGAGAAGGGGAAAGTCTTGAAGTGATGGGACCTCTCGGTAATGGTTTTACCATGAAAGAAGAGGAGGCCATTATTATCGGAGGGGGAATTGGAATTCCACCTATGCTGGAACTTTCCAGACAGTTATCTGCCCCAAAAACCATTGTGCTGGGTTACCGGGATAACACATTTTTAAAAGAGGAGTTTGAATCCTGTGGTGATGTAAGAGTTGCTACGGAGGACGGCAGGGAAGGAGTAAAGGGAACAGTAATTGATGCAATCAGAGAATATGGGATAAAAGGGAAAGTCATTTATGCCTGTGGGCCAATGCCAATGCTCAAGGCGGTGGCAGAATATGCACAGGAGAATGGTATGGAAGCCCAGATTTCTTTAGAAGAACGAATGGCCTGCGGAATCGGAGCCTGCCTGGGCTGCATCTGCAGATCAAAAACAAAAGACCATCATACGAATGTAAATAATAAACGTATTTGCAAGGATGGTCCCGTATTTGATGCAAAGGAGGTCGTGTTTTAGATGAATTTAGAAGTAACGCTGGCAGGAAAAACCTTTAAAAATCCGGTGACAACAGCGTCCGGCACCTTTGGATCCGGAGCGGAATACGAGGAGTTTGTTGATCTTTCTGCGCTTGGTGCAGTTACGACAAAAGGAGTTGCCAATGTGCCGTGGGAGGGAAACCCTGTACCGCGTGTTGCGGAAACCTACGGGGGAATGCTCAATGCAGTTGGATTGCAGAATCCCGGCATCGATTTATTTTGTAAAAGGGATATCCCTCATTTAAAGGAAAAGGGGGCATCAATCATTGTAAATGTCTGTGGAAGAACGGTGGCAGATTATGTGGAAGTAGTGGAAAGACTTTCCGATGAACCGGTGGATCTCCTTGAGATAAATGTTTCCTGTCCCAATGTGAAGGCGGGAGGTATCGCCTTTGGACAAAATCCGGATGCTCTTTACGAGATTACGAAGGCGGTGAAAGCAAAAGCACGACAGCCAATTGTAATGAAATTAAGCCCTAATGTTACAGATATTACGGAAATGGCTAAAGCAGCAGAGGCCGGAGGCAGTGATGCCCTTTCTTTGATCAATACGATTACCGGAATGAAAATTGACATATACCGGAGAAAGTTTGTCCTTGCAAATAAGACGGGAGGAATGTCCGGACCGGCAATAAAACCTGTGGCTGTCCGAATGGTCTATCAGGTCCACAAAGCCTGCAGCCTGCCGATTATCGGCATGGGTGGCATCATGACAGGAGAAGATGCCATTGAGATGATGATGGCCGGTGCGACAATGGTATCGGTTGGAACAGCAAATTTCCATAATCCACGTGCGACAATGGATGTTTTAGACGGCATCAAAGCTTATATGGAAACCTGTAATATTCATGATATCAATGAAATAATTGGATGTATGGAATAAGGCTGATTGAAATCAGAAAAAAACTGTGTTAGAATCAGAAACAGAAAAAAAGGATAAACTGGAGGTTCTTGATGGAACAATATAAAAAAGAATTTATTGAATTTATGATTGATTGTAATGTACTGAAATTTGGAGATTTTGTGACAAAAAGCGGAAGAAAGACTCCTTTTTTTGTAAATACAGGATTTTACCGCACCGGTTCCCAGTTAAAAAGGCTCGGAGAATATTATGCACAGGCAATTCACGATCAGTTTGGTTTTGATTTTGATATCCTTTTTGGGCCGGCTTATAAAGGAATTCCGTTAAGTGTTGCCACAACGATGGCAATTGCGGATCAATACGGGGAGGACATTCGCTTCTGCAGTAATCGAAAAGAGATTAAAGATCATGGAGATAAGGGAATTCTGTTAGGAAGCCCGATTGAGAGCGGAGATAAAGTCGTCATCATTGAGGATGTGACAACAGCGGGAACGTCGATCCAGGAGACACTCCCAATTATTAAAGCACAGGGTGATGTGGATGTTCTTGGTCTTGTGGTATCCGTTGACCGTATGGAAAGAGGACAGGGAGAGAAAAGTGCTTTAGAAGAAATCAGTGATAAATACGGACTGAAGACAACAGCGATTGTCACAATGGGTGAAGTGGTGGAGCATCTTTATAATAAACCGTATAAAGGGGAAATTATTATTGATGATACACTGAAGGAAGCAATTGATGCTTATTATGACCAGTACGGGGTAAAATAGTATACTGACGGGAGGTTTTTATGAACGAAAAAATTTTTAAGACATTAAGTCAGGTTGGAGCATCCGGAATCGTGACCGGAATTCTCATGATTGTGGCCGGAATTACCATTGGAATTATTTCTATTGTCTCCGGGGCACGGGCGTTAAAACTGAAAAAGAAAATAATGATTTAAAATGAAGGGCTGCTGCAAAACAGTAATTTGATTTTCCGTATGCGGAATTTGCGGCAGCTCTAAAAATATGGGAAACAGGACTGTTACGTTGATGAATAAACAAAGAAAAAAATTAGGATTGTTTAGTTTATTGTTATTGATTGTTTATTTCTGTGTTGTGGTATATTTTTTCTTCTTCAGTGACCGGCTGGGCAGGAGCCAGGGGTACAGTACCTATCGTTACAATCTAGTACTTTTTGCAGAAATACGACGTTTTATTATATACAGAAACAGAGTTTCACTCGAAGCATTTTTACTTAATCTTGTTGGAAATCTTCTGGTCTTTTTCCCGGTAGGATTTCTGATTCCGATTTTGAGACTGAAAAAAACCGGATGTATCCGGATCATGATATATTCCTTCCTGTTCAGCCTGTGCATTGAAACCCTTCAGCTTGTGACCAGAGTCGGTGTTTTTGATGTGGATGATCTTTTAATGAATACGGCGGGTGGCCTGATTGGCTGGAGCTGCTGTCAGCTAAGCTGGTTTGTTTATCATAAATTTATGGCATATCAGGAGAAAAGAAAGAAAGGAAAAGGTTCAGCATGAATTCAGGAAATATCTCTTTTTCCGAAAAAAAAGTATCAAGAAATGCAATAATTACACTGGTTTTAGGGATAAGTATCCTTGCTGGTTTTTTTGTTCTAACTCTGTATTCCGTCCTGTCGGGGGGAAAACTCCCGGTAATTGGCGGACTGCTCGGGTGTATTTTTGTTTTACTTGCTTTTTTTGGTGTATTCTGGGGAATTTTAAGTTATGATGATGTAAAAACTACACAAAAATATAAAATCTCGGGAATATGTATCAATATTGTTGCAATATTTATTGGAATAACATTTATTATGATGTAAAAAGGTGATTTGAAATATATGGATTATAAAGAATTGTGGAAAGAAAATAATGAGGAGATCGAAGAGAGATTTCTTCTTACCAGAGAAAGACTCTCCCAGATTGCTTTGGGGGAAGAAAATCATATGGAGGAAGCACTCCATGATTACTTTGAGACAACAGCCGCATTTTTATTAAAATGTTGTGATACGTATCAGATGATTTCTTCCGGAAAGTTTCGGAAGTTTTCAATCGGGATGTTGCAGGATGAAAATCGGGATTTTTATCGCGATATTTTACCTCAGAATTATGGCCGTTCCTATGCGGATCCTGCCTGGTCAGTGAAAGTGCTGGGCGAAGAATACGGTCGGATTCTGAGTTTTTTGTATACGGAACTTCGATCCCAGAGAGCATGTGTTTTTGAACAGAACCTTCAGAAAATTACGATATTAAACGAATTATTTTTGGAAATTTATTTCCTGTTTGCGAATGAGGAAGTCACGTATAAGCAGATTCGGGAAACGATTTACTGGTTCTTATATGATTATGCGGATGAGTGGGCCGGCTATCGTGTTCGGGAATTACTGGATCCTTCTCTGGATTTTGCGGTTTCCATCGTTATGGATTCGAACCTTTCGGATTTGCGATACCTGTATTTTTATGGAGACTATATTTCTTCTTCGGAGATTGAGATGGCGAAATATTTAAATTCGCTCCCACAGCAGGAAATCCGTCAGATTGCGCATAATTTTACAGAAGGGTACCGAAGAGGATTTGAGTTAAAAGGTGTGGATCTTTCCAAAAAAAATACGGTAAATATTCGTTATCCCATCGGGTTTGAAAGGGTAATCCGGGAGGCGGTGATACAGTTTCGTCAGATGGGATTAGAACCGGTAATGTACAGGGCGGCGCTTAATACTTTAAATAAAAGGCCAAACATCCGGATTGGGTACGTTGCTACCAGCCCGAATCCTCAGTATGAATACGATCATCGTTTTGACAATGCAATATATCTTGATAAACGGATGATTGACAGGAAGATAAGCTGTATGCGTAAAGCATATGAAGAATATGAAGAAGAGGCAGCGGGATTTGCCGGACCGGCATGTCTGGAGGTGTTTGGAGAGAAGCCATTTGTTCCGGAGAGCAAACAGGAAGCTTATCGGTTAAGTGAGCGTCAGCAGAACCTGATGACAGAATACACTGCGTTGTCTAATCAGCTGATGAATGAATTTATTAATCAGGAAGAGAGAAGTTTTACAATTGTGGCTTATCCGGTTCCGGAAATCGGAAATGATTTCAAAGAGATTTTTGAGGAAATTCGTAAAGTAAATACCCTGGATAATGAGATGTATAAAAATATTCAGCAGAGACTGATCGATGTGCTGGATCAGGCAAAATATGTGAAGATCATGGGCAGAAGAAATAATATGACAAATTTGACGATTGCCCTGTGTGATCTGAGTAATCCTCAGAAGGAAACAAAATTTGAAAATTGTCTGGCGGATGTGAACATTCCTGTAGGAGAGGTATTTACGTCCCCGAAATTGATGGGAACGAACGGGCTGTTACATGTGACAGAGGTATATTTAAATGGACTGTGCTATAAAAATTTAAAAATCTGGTTTGAAAACGGTATGGTTTCTGATTATGAATGCGGAAATTTTGATGACAGGGAAGAGGGGCGGAAATTTATTGAGGAAAATCTTTTGTTTGGAAGAAAAACTCTCCCGATTGGAGAATTTGCCATCGGAACCAATACGACTGCCTATGTGATGGCGGCCAAATACGGGATTATGTCCAAATTGCCGATTTTAATTGCGGAAAAGATGGGGCCTCATCTCGCACTGGGAGATACCTGTTATTCCTACTGTGAAGATGTAAAAGTATATAATCCGGATGGAAAGGAGATTATTGCGAAGGAAAATGAATGTTCTTCTCTTCGCCGGGAGGAGCCCAAGAAAGCATATTTTAACTGCCATACAGATATTACGATTCCATATGAAGAGCTGGAAAGAATTGTTGCCGTATCTTCAGAAATCGTAGAAGTGCCGGAAATGGATGATGTTGCCGAAGAGAGGGTGGAAACACCGATTCTTCTTGATGGACGTTTCGTTTTGGAAGGAACAATGGAATTAAATGAACCCTTTAAAAGATAGAAGAAAACAGGAGGATAACAGATGCTGGTAATCAGGAATGGCCGGGTTATGGATCCGGCTTCAAAAAGAGATGAAGTGACAGACGTCTGGGTGAAAGAGAATAAAATTACTGGTTTTGGTTCTCATCCGGAATGGGAAGCGGATGAGGAACTGGACGGAAGCGGATGTATCGTTTCACCGGGGTTTGTAGATGTCCATGTCCATTTTCGTGATCCGGGATTTACGTATAAGGAAGATCTGGAGACAGGAAGCAAGTCTGCGGCAGCAGGAGGATATACGACGGTTGTATGTATGGCAAATACCAGACCGATCGTGGATAATCCGGAGGTTTTGAAGGATATTTTAAAAAGAGCAGAAAACCAGCCGATTCATGTGAAACAGGCCAGTGCAGTTTCCGTTGGATTTAGGGGAAAAGAACTGGTTGATTTTGAAGAAATGGCTCGGTGTGGTGCCTGCGGGTTCACCGATGACGGTCTGCCCCTCACCGATGCCGGATTTATAAAAAGAGCGATGGAAGCGGCAAAAAAAGTGGATATGCCCATATCTTTTCACGAAGAAGATCCTTCCTTAAACGAAGTAAATGGAATTAATAAGGGGATAATCTCTCAAAGAATGGGAATCGGAGGTGCTCCGGCAGTTTCTGAGGATGTCATGGTTGCCAGGGATATCATGCTTGCTCTGGAGACGGGGGCGAAAGTAGATATTCAGCATATCTCCTCAGGACGTTCGGTTGATCTTGTCCGATATGCAAAAAAACAGGGAGCGAAAGTTTATGCGGAGGCGACACCGCATCATTTTACGCTGACAGAAGAAGATGTACCAAATTATGGGACGCTTTGTAAGATGAATCCGCCTGTTCGAACCGAGTGGGATCGTACAAAAATCATCGAGGGCCTGGCAGATGGAACAATCGATATGATAGCAACAGATCATGCTCCCCATTCGACGGAAGAAAAAGAAAGAAAATTTGCAGAAGCGCCAAGTGGAATCATCGGTTTGGAAACGGCACTTTCTCTGGGAATTACGAGCCTGGTGAAAAGAGGATATCTTTCTATGATGAGCCTTCTTGAAAAAATGACGGTGAATCCGGCAAGGTTGTATAAATTTGAGGCAGGAGAATTAAAGGAAGGCGGTCCGGCCGATATGGTGATTTTTAATCCGGATGAAATCCGCACAGTGGAATCTTTTGCGTCGAAGGCGGAAAACTCGCCATTCCTTGGAGCGCAGCTTTATGGAAAGATCAGATATACAATCTGTGATGGTAAAATTGTATATCGCGGTTGAAGATAAATTTGTCTTTTTCTGTCATATCGTGAATGTACAGACGAAAAAATTTATGCTAGAATGAAAAAGATATCAGTGGAAATCTGGAGGAAATTATGATTAATCAGTTAATAGGGGAAATTAAGAAAAAAGATGCTCCAATTGTTGTCGGTCTGGATCCGATGCTTTCCTATGTGCCGGAGCACTTGAAAAAAGATGCCTTTGCGGCATGTGGAGAGACGCTGGAAGGTGCATGCGAGGCAATCTGGCAGTTTAACAAGGGAATTATTGATGCGACGTATGACCTGGTTCCTGCAGTGAAACCGCAGATAGCCATGTATGAACAATTTGGTGTGGAAGGACTTAAGTTATTTAAGAAGACCTGTGATTATGCAAAGAGCAAAGGACTTGTTATCATTGGGGATATTAAGAGAGGAGATATCGGTTCCACATCGGAAGCCTATGCTGTGGGACATCTTGGAAAAGTTACAGTGGGAGAAAATGTATTTTCTCCGTTTACGGAAGATTTCGTCACAGTCAATCCTTATCTTGGATCTGACGGTGTGAATCCTTTCTTAAAAGTGTGCAGGGAAGAGAAGAAAGGTATTTTTATTCTCGTAAAGACATCCAATCCATCCAGTGGAGAATTCCAGGATCAGAAAGTTGGAGACACACCGATCTATGAAATTGTTGCCCGCAAGGTTGCCCAGTGGGGAGAGGACATCATGGGAGATGACTACAGTTATGTTGGAGCGGTTGTGGGAGCAACTTATCCGGAGATGGGAGCAGCTCTTCGAAAAATTATGCCGAAGAACTATATTCTTGTACCGGGATATGGAGCGCAGGGAGGGACCGGAAAGGATCTGGCTCCTTTCTTTAATGAAGATGGTCTCGGTGCAATTGTTAATTCCAGTCGTGGAATTATCTGTGCTTATAACAAGGCACCGTATCATGAAAAATTCAGTCCTGCTAACTTTGCGGATGCAAGCAGAGCAGCGGTACTTGATATGAAAGAAGATTTAAAAAATGCCTTTGTGAAATAAACAGTTTTTTATTCATGAAATAAATAAAAAGGAGAACATAAAAATGGCAAAAGTTGGTATAGTGATGGGCAGTGATTCTGATATGCCGGTTATGGCAAAAGCTGCCGATGTCCTCAAAGAACTGGGTATTGATTTTGAAATGACGATCATATCTGCTCACAGAGAGCCGGAGGAATTTTTCGAATATGCAAAAACTGCAGAGGAAAAAGGATGGAAAGTAATTATTGCCGGAGCGGGAAAGGCGGCCCATCTTCCGGGAATGTGTGCGGCGATTTTCCCTATGCCTGTCATTGGAATTCCAATGAAGACATCAGATCTTGGCGGAGTGGATTCCCTTTATTCCATCGTTCAGATGCCGACCGGTATTCCGGTTGCCACAGTGGCAATTAATGGTGCGGCTAATGCGGGAATTCTTGCTGCAAAGATTCTTGCGACTTCCGATCCAGAACTTCTCGGAAGATTAAAAGAGTATTCTGCCAGATTAAAAGACCAGGTGGTTGCCAAAGCGGACAAACTGGAAGAACTGGGCTATGAGGAGTATTTAAAACAGATGTAAGATCTGTCAGGAAAGATAAAGAGACAGAGGATAATAGAGGATATAAGAAAGGAGTCTGTTATGGACTATAAGAATGCCGGTGTTGATATTGAAGCAGGATATAAATCCGTTGAATTAATGAAGAAACATGTACAGGGAACCATGCGTCCGGAGGTACTTACTAACCTGGGAGGATTTTCCGGAGCCTTTTCTCTTAAAAAATTTATGACAATGGAAAATCCTACTCTGGTTTCTGGAACAGACGGTGTGGGAACGAAATTAAAAATTGCTTTTCTCATGGATAAACATGATACAGTGGGAATTGACTGTGTGGCCATGTGTGTGAATGATATTGCCTGTGCCGGCGGGGAACCTTTATTTTTCCTTGATTACATTGCCTGTGGAAAGAATTATCCGGAAAAAATCGCGTCTATAGTCAGTGGCGTTGCAGAAGGATGCAAGCAGTCTGAGGCTGCCCTGATTGGTGGTGAGACTGCGGAAATGCCGGGATTTTATCCGGAGGATGAATACGATCTGGCCGGATTTGCTGTCGGTATCGTTGACGAGAAGGATCTGATTTGCGGGAAAGAGATCAAACCGGGTGATGTACTTGTGGGAATTGCTTCCTCGGGAATTCACAGTAACGGATATTCTCTTGTTCGTAAAGTCTTTCCAATGGAAAAAGAAGCACTGAATCAATATAAAGAAGAACTGGGAAAGACACTGGGAGAAGCACTGCTTACACCGACAAAAATTTATGTAAAGGCATTAAAGGCGGTAAAAGAAGCCGGTATTACCATCAAAGGATGCAGTCATATTACAGGTGGTGGATTCTATGAGAATATTCCGAGAATGCTTCCGGAAGGTGTCCGTGCCGTTGTTAAGAAAGATAGTTATGAAGTGCCTGCTATTTTCCGTCTTCTTGCGAAAGAGGGCGATATCGCAGAGGAAATGATGTACAATACTTATAATATGGGAATCGGTATGATGCTTGCTCTGGATCCTTCTGATGCGGATAAGGCAGTGGAAGTATTAAAGAAAGTCGGAGAACAGGCTTATATAGTGGGATCCGTTGAAGCAGGGGAAAAGGGAGTTACAGTATGCTAAATCTGGCAGTTTTAGTATCTGGTGGCGGAACGAATCTTCAGGCAATTATGGACGCCATCGACAGTGGGGAAATTACAAACGCAAATATTAAAGTAGTAATCAGTAATAATGAGGGAGCCTATGCCCTCGAGAGAGCCAGACAATATGGAACAGAGGCACTGTTGCTGTCTCCGAAAAGTTTTCCGAGCCGGGACGTGTTTAATGAAAGTCTGCTGCTGGCGCTTAAAGAACGGGAAATTGATCTTGTCGTCCTTGCGGGATATCTGGTAGTCGTACCGCCATGTGTGATCAGGGAGTATGAAAACCGGATCATTAATATTCATCCTTCCCTGATTCCTTCTTTTTGTGGGAAGGGATGTTATGGCCTGCATGTTCATGAGAAAGCTCTGGCAAAGGGAGTTAAAGTATCCGGGGCGACTGTGCATTTTGTTGACGAGGGAACAGATACGGGTCCGATCATTATGCAGAAACCGGTCATGGTCGAGCAGACAGATACACCGGAAACACTGCAGAAGCGAATCATGGAACAGGCGGAATGGATTATTCTTCCGAAAACGATTGACTTAATCGCCAACGGAAAGGTACATGTAAACGATCGTGTTGTCACGATTGATGAATAGATTGAGAAATATCAGATGGAGGAAAGAAACAGATGAAAGTACTGATTGTGGGAAGCGGAGGAAGAGAGCATGCCATTGCCTGGGCAGTGGCAAAAAGCCCGAAAGCAGAGAAAATATACTGTGCTCCTGGAAATGCCGGAATCGAAGAATACGCAGAATGTGTGAACATTGGTGCGATGGAGTTTGATAAACTGGTATCCTTTGCCAAGGAAAAAGAAATTGATCTTACCATCATTGGAATGGATGATCCGTTGGTCGGAGGTGTGGTGGATGCTTTTGAAAAAGAGGGACTCAGGGTGTTCGGACCGAGAAAAAATGCGGCTATTATCGAAGGCTCCAAGGCATTTTCCAAGGACTTGATGAAAAAGTACAATATTCCGACAGCAGGATATGAAAATTTTGATTCTGATACGGAAGCACTTGCCTATCTGGAAAATGCAAAATTCCCAATCGTGTTAAAGGCAGATGGCCTTGCACTTGGAAAAGGTGTCTTGATCTGCAATACTCTTGAAGAAGCAAGAGATGGTGTAAAGACGATCATGGAGGATAAAAAATTCGGAGATGCGGGGAACCGTATGGTTATCGAGGAGTTTATGACAGGAAGAGAAGTTTCTGTTCTTGCATTCTGTGATGGGAAAACAATCAAATGTATGACCAGCGCCCAGGATCACAAGCGTGCCCAGGATGGGGATCAGGGATTAAATACAGGAGGCATGGGAACTTTTTCCCCAAGTCCGTTCTATACAAAAGAAGTAGAAGATTTTTGTGAAAAATATATTTATCAGCCAACCATAGATGCAATGGCAGCAGAGGGAAGACCGTTTGTCGGTATCTTATTCACAGGTCTGATGCTTACGCAGGACGGACCAAAGGTTCTTGAATATAATGCCCGATTTGGAGATCCGGAAGCACAGGTTGTACTTCCGCGTATGAAGAATGATATTATCGATGTGATGGAAGCCTGCATTGACGGACGTCTGGATGAAATTGACCTGGAGTTTGAAGACAATGCGGCCGTCTGCGTTGTCCTTGCTTCAGACGGATATCCGGTATCTTATGAAAAGGGTTATGTCATAAGTGGACTGGATCATTTTAAAGACAATGACGGATATTATTGTTTCCATGCAGGAACAAAACGCACAGAGGAAGGAATCGTGACAAACGGTGGACGTGTTCTGGGTGTTACTGCCAAGGGAAAAGATTTGAAAGAAGCACGAAAGAATGCATATGAGGCAACGGAATGGGTTTCCTTTGCAAACAAATATATGCGTCATGATCTCGGCAAGGCAATTGATGAGGCGTAGACAATGAAATTTAAACAGGGAATCAGAGACGGAATCCCAATTGGTCTGGGATACGTTGCGGTTTCTTTTGCTTTTGGAATTCTGGCAGTGGATAAAGATTTAAGTGTCGCACAGTCTGTACTAATTTCAGCGGCAAATGTGACATCCGCCGGACAGTTTGCCGGACTTACCATCATGGCCTCGACCGGCTCGCTGATTGAAATGGCATTATCCCAGTTCATTATTAATCTTCGCTATATGCTCATGTCTATTTCTCTTTCTCAGAAAGTGGATGAAGACTTTAAGGGAATCTGGAGATGGATTTTAGGGTTTGCAGTAACTGATGAAATATTTGCAGTGGCTATACAAAGTCCGGGAAAAGTAAAGAGAAATTATTTTGCTGGTCTTATCATATTACCGATCCTCGGATGGGTAACGGGAACGCTGGGAGGAGCCCTTCTTGGGAATGTCCTCCCTGCTGCTTTGTCGAGCGCTCTGGGGGTTGCCCTGTATGGTATGTTTATTGCGGTTGTCATTCCAAAAGCCAGGGAGGACGGACATGTCTTTATTGCGGTACTGATTGCGATTGCAATCAGTGTGGCTTTAAAGTATATTCCTTTTTTCTCAGGCCTTTCCGATGGATTTGCAATTATTATCTGTACACTGGCGGCCTCAGTCATGGCAGCAATCCTGTTTCCGGTGGAGGTGGAAGAAGATGAATTTTAAAGTATTTTTGCCATATCTTCTTGTTATGGCTGTGGTGACCTATTCAATCCGGGTTCTTCCTCTTGTTCTTGTTAAGCAAAAGATAAAAAACCGTTTTTTTAATTCAATATTATATTACATTCCCTATACAGTGTTATCTGCGATGACAATTCCGGCTATTTTTTATGCAACGAACAGTATAATTTCTGCCATTGCAGGGCTGATTGTTGCCATTGTGCTGGCATATAACCGCAAAAGTCTGATTGTTGTTGCCGTTGGTGCATGTTGTGCAGTACTGGTAACAGAAGGTATTATGGGGATCATTTAATTGAGGGGAAAAAGAATCCTGCCCGGATCAAGATGGAAAGGGCAGGATTCTTTTTGATTGTTAATAAAATATTATTCACGGAAAGATGCAGTGATTTCTTCTGCATAACTTTCCAGCAGTCCGGTATCCCAGAGCATCTGGAGGAGAGTGAAACGGTCGCGAATCTCCTTTGCCAGAATGATTGCATCTCGTGTCATTTCGTCAGAAATGCCAACTTGTGATGGCCTGACCGGAGCACCCAGACTTTGCAGAAGCTGAATCATTTTTTTGGAAGATGGAAGATT
>JALFIK010000170.1 GCA_022776205.1 Eubacterium sp. | reverse complement strand
CGATTACAATGGAAGCCTTTGGACATGAACATAAGGAAAAGATTATCGACGCCCTGAATAAGGCAGGATTTAAACCGGTGGAAAAGAATCCACGGGCTCTGTATTAAACTACTTTTTAAAAATAACATATCTGACAGCCTGTTTCATATATTATAAGAAACAGGCTGTTTTTTTATGTAATAGGAAAGTCTAAAAACTTTCCTATTACATAAAAAAACCCTCCGGGCAGGATCTTTTCTTGTGAAATTACAGCTGCTTTGCTTAAGAAACATGATATTACGGAGGTGAGAAAATGGAATCAGACATGGAAAAAGAAGAATTATTACGAATTTTTCCTCGAAAAGTCCGAGGGATGATAGAAAAAATTTTTCCCATTGTCCCAGTTACGGAAATCCGACTTCGGAGCGGACTTCCATTGTGTATTGGCACGGAAACCGGAAGTTTTTTTGTAAAAATGGATGGAACACTCGGGAGCAGGGCGGAAAACTCTTTTATAATTTCACCGGAAGATCTTACCATCGTATTCGAACGAATCAGCCAGTATTCTGTTTTTGCCTTTAAGGAAGACATCGGAAATGGATTTATCACTTTAAAAGGAGGCCACCGTGTCGGGTTGTGTGGACAATATTTTTATGACGGAGAAAGGGCAGGACAGTTAAAAAATATTTCTTCACTCAATATTCGGATTGCAAGGGAAGTGAGAGACTGCGCCCTTCCGGTTTTGCCCTGGCTATTTTCCGGGCAGAGATTTTGCCATACATTGTTAATATCCCCTCCGGGAGTGGGAAAAACAACCTGCCTCAGAGACCTCATCCGCCTGTTATCGGATGGAACAAAATATTTTCCGGGGAAAAATATCTCTGTTGTGGACGAGAGAAGCGAAATCGGGAACAGGACAAGAGAGGGAATGGGATTTTACCTGGGAAGTCGTACAGATCTGATGGATCATTGTACAAAAGCGGAAGGAATGCTCATGATGCTTCGGACGATGACACCGGAAATCCTTGCCGCGGATGAAATCGGCGATAAAAAAGATATTGAAGCTCTTTCCTATATAAGAAACTGTGGATGTAAACTTCTCATGACAGCACATGGAAATAGTCTGAAAGAATTTTTTTGCCGGCCTGTAATATCGGATTATTTGAAAGAGAACCCTTTTGAAAGATATATTATTTTGGAAAAGAAAGGACGGAATCGAATTATGACTGTATATAATGAAAAAAACGAAAGTATATTTTCTGCCGGGGAGGATGGACATGTTTTTTAAATTGGCAGGCATATCACTTATATTTCTTGCCGGATATCTGGCCGGATTAAAAATTATGGAGCCATCTGCAGATTATATCCGGATTTTAGAAGAGGGAAATTTGTTATTTCGCATTTTAGAGTCAGAAATGAGAAATACAAAAACCCCCCTTCCGGTTCTTTTCCATAATCTCAGTGGAAAAACCGAAACAAAATGGCGGGATTTTTTTTTCGTCTGTCGGAAATTCTTACGAAAGGATGTGAGAATAGTTTTTCAGACGTATACCAGACTGTTTTATCTGAAACAATGAACAAAAGAATTAGTGAAGATGATTATCGACTTTTTTTTAATATTGGAAGAAACCTTCTTTCCGATGATTTTTTTTATCAGAAAAAAACAGTAATGCAGGCATCCGATGAGCTGGAAAAAAAAATAGCGGGGCTAAAGTCCGAATATCGTAAAAAAAAGAAAGCAGTAATGGTAAGTTGTATCTGTGCAAGTGCACTAACCGTTATCCTGCTTCTTTAAAATAAAGGAGTGCGCCATGACGATTGAATTAATTTTTAAAATTTCTGCTGTCGGAATTCTCGTAACGATTTTATCCCAGGTGCTGAAACATTCCGGCAGAGATGAACAAGCTTTCTTAGTATCTCTTGCTGGCCTGTTCATTGTAATTTCCTGGCTTATACCATGTATCAGCGATTTATTTTCCCAGATCCACAGTTTGTTTCGCCTGTAAAAAATTATTTTAAGGAAGGAAAAAGAGATGATTGTCTTAAAAATAGCGTTGATTGGAATCGGAGGAGCGTTTCTGGCGGTTCTTGTCAGACAGAGTAAACCGGAATACAGTACTTTTGTCCTGTTTGCAGTATGTCTTTTTTTGATATTGTATCTCACATCCAACCTTGCTGTCGTCATTCAATTTGTGGAAACATTAAGCGGAAAAATCCATATCAGCAACTCCTATATTCGGATTTTATTTAAACTTCTTGCGATTGCATTTATTTGTCAGATTGCTTCCAATCTATGCCAGGATCTGGGATATCAGTCCATATCATTTCAGATTGAGACAATTGGGAAAATTTCCATCTTAATTTTGAGTATTCCCATAATCAATTCACTACTGGAAACGGTAGAGAAGTTACTGGCATAGGAGGGAAACAGATGAAGCAGATCATCATCATATTTCTGTCATTTTTTTGTTTTTTACTTTTCTTTACTCCTGTTCGGGCAGAGGAAAACAAAAATGAGATTGAAAAAATTGATGTAGAAGGGGTGTCCCGGGAAATAAAAGATCTGCAAAAAGAGTATACTTATCCTGATTTTGAGGAAATTTTTCAGTGTCTGATAAACTTAAATTTTAAAAAGGCATTTATGAAACTGATCTCCTGGCTCTATGAGATAGCCTTTTTTGAATTGAAGTCCTCGAAACTTCTTATTGGAGAATTAATAGGAGTAATCATCTTTTCTGCCCTGTTCTCTAACATTGCTTCTTCTTTCCAGAATTTTGGCGTGGCGGACAGCGGTTTTTTCATTTCTTACTTTATTACATTTACAATAATATTTACCAATTTTAATATCATGGGGAATTTATTTAAAAACACGATAAAACTGCTTTCTTCTTTTTTAAAAATTCTCCTTCCGGTATTTACTTTGTCCATCTCTTTTTCCGGAAATCTTTCAACCGGAGTGATCTTTTACGAATATTTTATGATTGTTGTTCTTATAATTAACTGGTTGTGTATTAATATTTTACTTCCGGTCATACAATATTATCTTCTTCTCGAACTGTTAAATAATTTTTCCGGGAAACAGAACATTTCAAGACTTTGTGACAGTTTATATTTTCTTTTGTCCAGGGGAATCCATGTAATGTTTTTTATTTTATTTGGATTTCATATTCTGGAGACGATGATTGCACCATCCGTGGATGCGACAAAAAATATTGTATTAGACCGACTGCTCGGTATGATTCCGGGAGCAGGTTCCATTGCCCAGAGTGTGACAGGAACAGTGATTGGATCGTCTCTTCTGATAAAAAATACACTGGGTGTTACGGTCATTATTTTTATCTTTGTTTTACTGGCAGCACCGCTTTTAAAACTGATTTTATACTCATTATTTTATCTGTTTTTATCCATTGTTCTGGAACCTGTTGCTGATGAACGCTTTATCAAATGTATCAGTGCCGCAGGAAAAAGCGGAATGCTGTTAATAAAAATTCTTTGTATGTCTTCGGTGTTATTTATTCTGATTATTGCCGTCACGTCTCTGTCAACGAATCATGT
>JALFIK010000165.1 GCA_022776205.1 Eubacterium sp. | reverse complement strand
CATCTTCTACCATCTCATAATCTGTCATCTCGTCCTCATCTGATGCAGATGGCGTTCCTTTCATGATATAGACCAGCGCCTCGTCCTCATTTTCAGACTGGTCTGTATCCTCCACCAGAAGATACTGGAATCCATTCAGAGTTGTCTGTTCAAGAATATAGAATCTTCTCTCTTCTCCATCTTCACAGAGAAAACTCACACTTTCATACTTGCTCATAAATAAACCTCTTTCTCCCGTTCGTCCGTTCTAAATCTCCTCTTCCGGAATTGGATGTGCATCCATATAACTCTGCAGGATCAGCGCGGCAGCCATCCAGTCTACCCTTTCTTTCCGGTTCTCCCTGCGCACACCGCCGTCCTTCAATATTCTCTCCGATTCCACTGTCGTCAGTCTCTCGTCCCACAAAACAACTTCCAGTCCGGTTCTTCTCTCCAGCATCTCCTGAAATTCTTTCGTCTCCTCTGCCCGTTCTCCCAGTGTATTATTCATATTTTTCGGTAATCCGAGAATGATTCTTTTCACCTGATATTCCGAAACGAGAGATTCAATCCTTGCCAGGGTCTGTCGAAGTTTCTTATTCGATTTTCTCGTGATGGTCTCCACACCCTGCGCCGTAATTCCAAGTGCGTCACTAATCGCCACTCCTGTCGTTTTCGTCCCGTAATCAAGACCCATCCACCGCTCTTTACTCATTATTTCAACTTCGTATCGATATAATTCTGAAACAGTACTTCCAGAATTTCATCTCTTTCTACTTTCATGATCAGGCTTCTTGCATTTTTGTGACTGGTAATATATGTCGGATCTCCGGACATGATATAACCGACAATCTGGTTCACAGGATTTTATCCTTTTTCTGTCAGTGCTTCATATACGTCTTTTAAAATAGATTCCACGTCAAAATCCTGTTCTTTGACCACGTGAAAAAATTGTGTATTATTTTTACCCATGTCTACCTCCTTCTAGCAGATTTACAATCATTAGATATTTTACTATGAGTATGCTTAAAATTCAATCGAAACTTTCCCATACATTAAATTTTCATCAAGAAAGCCCTGAATTTTTACTGCAACAATCTGATTCTGCCTGAAATTGTCGGACTTTTCATCATATTTAACGGCAACTTTCACATAACGTTCCGTATAACCCTGAAAATATTTTTCTCCATTTTTTTCCACAATTTCCTCAAGAAGTACTTTTTCCGTTTTTCCGATATACCATGCCTCAAACTCTTTTTTATGCTGTCTGGTCATGGAGAGGAGAATTTCAGAACGTTCGGATTTCACCACATCCGGAAGATGGCCGGACATTTTTTGTGCCCTGGTCCCTTCTCTCACGGAATATTTGAAAATATGCATCTCGTAAAGATTTATTTTTTCAAGATACCTGCGGGTTGTTTCAAATTCGTCTTCTGTCTCCCCCACAAAACCGACGATTACATCTGTGGTGAGGGCGGGATGCTCATAATATTTTCTTAGAATATCCAGTGCTTTCGCATATTCCTCCGTGGTATATTTCCGGTTCATCCTCCGCAGAGTCTCATCACATCCGCTCTGGAGAGATAAATGGAAATGCGGACAAACCTTATCGCATTTTTTCAATTCCCCTGCAAATTCCTCTGTAATGATTCTTGGTTCCAGGGAACCAAGGCGAATTCTTTCCACGCCGGAAATATTCTGGATTTGACGGATTACATCAAGAAGGGTGACGTTCCCCAGATCTTTTCCGTAGGAGCTCAGATGAATTCCCGTCAGGACGATTTCCTTATATCCTTTTTCTGCAAGATGTTTTACTTCCCGGATAACATCCCCAGGTCCCTTACTCCGGATTCTTCCCCTCGTATAGGGAATGATACAATAAGAGCAGAACTGGTTACATCCATCCTGTATTTTAATATATGCTCTTGTGTGCTCATTTACTTTATGAATCGAAAGATTTTCATATTCTTTTGTTTGTGCAATATCTATCACCTCAGACAATACAGGGGCTGTCTCTTTTTTTTCTGACTGAAAATAATGAGCGAGGATATCTGCAATATCCTTCTTTTTATTATTTCCAATAAGGATATCCGCCATATGCTCTGCTTCCATCTTCTCTTCCGCAGACTGGACATAACAACCCGTTGCCACAACAATTGCATCCGGATTGGCCTTCTTCGCCCGATGGATCATTTGACGGCTCTTCCGGTCCGCCATGTTTGTCACGGAGCAGGTATTAATGATATAAACATCCGCTCTGTCTTTAAAATCCACAATCTCATATCCGTTCTGCTCGAGAATTTCTTCCATTGCATCTGTTTCGTACTGATTTACCTTACATCCAAGGGTGAGAAATGCCACTTTTCTCTTCTGCCCCATATTTTCTTTTCTCCTTTTTTAGAAATAACTAAGCAAACAACTAACAACAAATTTCTATTTTTTACGATAGGATTTTCCAGATTTCCCCGATTTTCTATTGACTTTTTTCCTGTAAAAAGGTACTATATTAGTATAAATACAGACTTTTTTCAAGGAGGAGCACTATATGAAAACGGTGAAGATTTCTTTAAATTCCATTGATAAGGTTAAAACCTTTGTTAATGTGATCAATCGTTTTGACGCGGAGTTCGATTTAGTGTCCGGACGTTATGTGATTGATGCCAAATCTATCATGGGAATTTTCAGTTTAGATATTTCTAAACCAATTGATTTAAACATCCATAATGCAGATAATCTTGATGAGATTATGGCACAGTTAGAACCTTATCTCGTAACAGAATAATTTCGTAATAAACGGGGAAAACATTTTGTTTTCCCCGTTTTCTTTTCCCCTGAAGTGCGAAGAAATGTTTTTCTCATGTTTAATGGGCATGAATTTTAATATCTTCCGTTGTCTCAATCGCTGTCTTCATCAGTGCATCAATACAGTCATCTAACTTTCTTTCTGACTTTTTTATCACATCAAGTCTCGGCTTTGTCACCGGATGTTTTGCCACAAAAATCGTACAACAGTCTTCATATGGTAATATGGAAGTCTCATAAGTACCGATCTTTTCAGCGATCTTAACAATCTCATTTTTGTCAAGACCAATACACGGACGAAAAACCGGCATGTCACATACCTCATTTGTCACATAAAGGCTGTGCATGGTCTGACTTGCAACCTGGCCAATGCTTTCACCGGTAACCAGGGACAGACAATGATCCTTTTTTGCAAAATGTTCTGCAATTTTCATCATATACCGGCGCATGATAATCGTCAGTTCATCATGGGGACATTTCTCGTATATCGCCATCTGGATATCTGTAAAATTCACTACATGAAGAGTGATTGGGCCGGTATATTTTGCCATCTGCTTTGCCAGATCCACTACCTTTTGTTTCGCACGTTCACTTGTATAAGGCGGTGCGTGAAAGTAAGTTGCGTCAATACTTACTCCTCTTTTTGATATCATATAGCCGGCAACAGGGCTGTCAATTCCACCGGATAATAAAAGCATTGCCCTTCCGTTCGTTCCGACCGGCATTCCTCCCGGACCCGGAATTTCTTTTGAATAAATATATACCTTGTCACGGATTTCCACAGTGAGCATGACATCCGGATGGTGAACATCCACAGTCAATGTATCAAAATGCTCTAAAAGTTTCTCTCCCAGACGGGCTGCCGCTTCCATAGAAGGAATCGGATACCTTTTATCTGCACGGCGGACATGAACTTTGAAGGAAAAATGCTTATCCTCATAGGCCTCTTCGACGTATTTCTCCACAACGGCTGCAATCTTTTCAAAATCTTTATCTTCTTCCACAACAATCGGACAGATTCCTGCAATTCCAAAAACCCGGCTTAACGCTTCCACCGCTTCCTCGTAATCATAATCTCCCAGTGCATCCACAAAAACCCGTCCGGACTCTTTCCGGATGGAAAAATCGCCCACCGGTTTTAATGCGTACTTCATCTGCCGAATCAGGGCATCCTCAAACAGATATCTATTTTTCCCCTTTATCCCAATTTCTGCATATTTAATTAGAAATGCCTTAAATTCCATTATTTCTTATCTCCTTTTGAACTTTCGAAGTACAGGCAAAAGTTCCTTTAATACCTCCACACAGGTATCTGCCTCTTCCACTGTATTGAAAATGGAAAAAGAAAAACGAAGTGTGGATTCGTAATATTCTTTCGTAAGACCAATTCCTTTCAGGGTTCCGCTTACTTCCGGTTTGTTGGAAGAACAGGCAGATCCTGCGGAAACATATATTTCCCTGTCTTCCAGGGCATGAAGAAGTACTTCACTGCGCACACCCGGGAAACTGATACTCGCAATATGAGGGGCAGGACCGGAGTTATCCTTTACATTCGGAATCTCTTCCACCACTCTCCGAATAAGATGTTCCTTCACTTCCCGGATATGATTTATCTTCTCCTCATGATTCTTATAAATTAATTCTGATGCTTTTCCAAGTCCAACAATGCCCGGGACATTTTCCGTTCCGGAGCGCATTCCCTTTTGCTGGTTGCCTCCCCAGATGATTGGCCTGATCTTCGTTCCGTTTTTAATATAAATAAATCCGATTCCTTTTGGTCCGTGAATTTTATGACCACTTACGGAAATCATATCTGCTTTCCATTTTTTCGGTGTACAGTTCAATTTTCCATCTGCCTGAATACAATCGGTA
>JALFIK010000148.1 GCA_022776205.1 Eubacterium sp. | reverse complement strand
ATATTCATAAGGATTGCCAAATCCATAATTGTCACTGCCGGAATTTCCGTTATAACCATTATTTCCGTTACTGTTTCCATTGTTTCCGGAATTGTTGTTCTGGGAAGAATTATTATTTTTCTTTGTGGAATCTTCCTCCACATCCGAAAAGTCGCTCTTCTTGCCCAGCTTGACCGTCACAGTCTTATCCTCGTATTCTCCATTCTGGTTTGCCCGCTTAAATGTAATCTTCACCTTCGTGCCGGCTGCTTTCAGAGAAAGTTTTTCTTTCAAGCCATCCATGCTTGAAACATTATTGCCCTCAAACTTTGTAATGACATCTCCCGCTGCAATCCCTGCCTTTTCCGCCGGAGAACCATTTACAACCTGGGATACATAAATTCCGTTTGGAATTCCGAGAGCCTGAGAATAACTGGAATCCACTGTTTTTCCGATGATTCCGAGGAAAGATGCATTTTTTTCATCTACCGTACTTGCGTTCATTAAATCTTCAAGAATTGTTTTCGCTGTGGAAATCGGGATGGCATATCCCATTCCCTCAACAGAAGTATCCTCAAGTTTGGCATTATTAATTCCCACAACCTGGCCTTCCATATTAATAAGAACACCGCCACTGTTACCAGGATTAATTGCCGCATCTGTCTGCAACAGTGTCATCGTTCCATCGGTAAAAGAAACTTCCCTGTTTTTGGCACTAACCACACCGGTAGTCACAGATTGTCCGTATCCTAATGCATTGCCGATGGCGACAACTGCCTCTCCGACCTTTAAATCGTCTGAGCTTCCCAGAGTTGCAATCTTGATTTTTGATGCCGTCTCTTCTTTTATATCAGAAATCTTAACCGAAATGACTGCCAGATCCGCATCGGAATCTGTTCCCACAACTGTCGCCGTTGCCGTGGACGCATCGACAAATCCAACCGTGAGGGATGTCGCATCAGAAACCACATGATTATTTGTCGCGATCAGAAGGGCATCTTTGGTTTTCGAAATAATAAAACCGGAGCCGGCCCCCTCAGATTCCTGCGTTCCAAATCCATAATACCCGGAAGACTGAATCGTACTGGTAATAGAAACAACCGACGGCATCACTTCATCCACCACATCCGAAACATCCTGGGCAGAATACCCACCGTTTGCGGAAGCTTCCGTATTCTTCTTCTCGGCCGTCGTCGCCGTCGTTGTCTCAATCCGATCAGAAACCGATGGATATAATTTATCTTTAGCGATGGAAATTCCGGCAAAGCAAAGGCCGGCTACCACACCAAAAATCGCAGCAGAAACAACGATCTTTCCGATTTTCTTTCCCATCTGCCCATCGCTGTTTCTCTTTCTTTTCTTCTTATCCGGTTCCGGGGGAATATTGCTGTAATAATATCGTTCACTGTTTTCCTCATGATATCTGTTATCCCCTGTCCCCTGTTCCCGGTAAGAATACCGATGACTCTGTGTATACGGATCGTGTTCGCAATCCCCTGTTGAATTATCCACAGAAACCTCTTCATCCTTCACTTCTTCGTAATGTACTTCTTCCTCCGGCATATTTCCATACCGATATTCGTTTTTATCATCAAACTCGCTCATAGTTCGAACCCCTTTCTTTCAAATCTGTAACCATATCTTAGCAACGATGTGTGATAAAATTGTGTTAATTTCATGGCAAAAACATGGATTTTCTTCTATATATAAACGTTTCACATTTTTTTCGCAAAATTCAGGAAAGAATGTCTCTTGTAGAATAACCCATTCTATTGTATAATAGGTTAGAAAATTATCCCAAAAAAGACGTCAAAACAGAGACTCCCTGTTCTGTATCTTTTTCAGGTAGTGGAGGTAATCATGATTAAGGAAAATCAAAAATATTTTAACCGGCTCCACGTTGTTCTGGATGCTGTGGTAATTTACGGTTCATTTTGCTTTAGTTATTATATACGATTTGTATGTCCGCTTTTCAAGTCTTTTTTCCCACAGTACGGGTACTGGAGAAATTTATGGCAGTACCAGGAAATTCTCCTGCTTCTTGTCCCGGTCTACCTTATTTTATATGCAAAATTTAATTTGTATAAACCAAAGCGATATCAGAATCAGTCTTCGGAATATGCCAATGTGATCAAGGCGAACACAATGGGTATGGTTTTCTTCTTTATATGTATAATATTTATGAAGATCTCTCATGTTTCCCGAAGTCTTCTGTTTTTGTTTTATGTGATATCCATGGCTGCAACCCTTGCTGAGAGGGGTGTCATCCGCCTGATTCTTGAGCAGAGCCGGAAGAAGGGCTATAACCTTAAGCATGTGATCGTCATTGGTTTCAGTGCCGCTGCAGAAGCATACATTGACCGGATCAAGGCCAATCCCCAATGGGGTTATGTCATCCACGGTATTTTTGATGACAATCTGAAAAAAGATTTTTCCTATCGAAATATTTATTGCATTGGAAAAATACGGGATATCGAGAAATTTCTCCAGAAGACTTCCATGGATGAAGTGGCGATTACCTTAAGTCTGAAAGAATATTATAAGCTGGGTGACATTGTAAATATGTGTGAAAAGTCCGGTGTCCATACGAAGTTTGTTCCGGATTATTACAAATTTATTTCCACCAATCCTGTCACCGAGGACCTGAATGGTCTTCCGGTAATCAATATCCGGAACGTTCCTCTTACAAATACGGTAAACAAATTTGTCAAACGACTGATTGATATTGTGGGCTCCATTGTATGTATTATTCTTTTTTCACCAATTATGGCTATCGTTGCCATTCTCGTAAAAAAGAGTTCTCCCGGACCGATCATTTTCTGCCAGGAAAGAGTAGGGCTTCACAATAAACCTTTTAAGATGTACAAATTCCGCTCCATGGGCGTACAGCCACCTTCAAAAGAAGAAAAAGCATGGACGACTCATAATGATCCCAGAGTCACTCCCGTGGGGAAAATTATCAGAAAGACCAGTCTCGATGAACTTCCACAGCTGTTTAACGTATTAAAAGGGGATATGAGTTTGATTGGTCCCCGCCCGGAGCGTCCTCTTTTTGTTGAAAAATTTAAGGAAGAAATCCCAAGATATATGATCAAACATCAGGTACGTCCCGGTATGACAGGCTGGGCTCAGGTCTGTGGTTTTCGTGGGGACACTTCCATCGAGGGACGAATTGAACATGATATTTTTTATATTGAAAACTGGACTCTCTCTTTTGACATCAAAATTTTATTTCTTACCATATTTAAGGGTTTTGTAAATAAAAACGCTTACTGAGAACGGAGGCTTATTCATGAAATATGATTCAGCAAACGATAAAGTAAAATCAGGTTACAATAAAACAGAGGCCGATTCAGTTCCACAGTCCGGACAACTGCAGACAGAAGGTTTGTTGCGGGAATCCGGCCGAAAAAAAAGCACGACAGAACATCGGACACCAGGCGGGACTTCTTCTTCCCCGGAACGAAAAAGACGTTCCGGCAGTTCGGTCAGTTACCGCTCTTCCCAGCCTGCCAAATATAAAAAGGTTTCTTCAGATGGCAAAAGAAAAGTACCGAAAAAAAGAAGGAAACGAAGCGGATGCCTGTTCCCTCTTCTTGTACTGATTCTCCTGATTGCCCTTGCCATCGGTGCCCTCGGAGCCACTTTAAAGGGTTCTTTTTCCAAAATAGAAAAGTATGATCTCGATACAGAAAGTATTACAGTAAACGATCAGGATCCAAACATAAAAAATTATAAAAACATTGCCCTGTTCGGTGTGGACAACCAGGATAATAAAATTACAGACCGCGGTTCAAGAACAGACTGTATCATTATTGCAAGTATTAATCAGTCAACCAAGGAAGTAAAACTCATGTCCATTTACAGGGATACTTATGTAAGTATTGACGGGGAATATAACAAGATCAACGCTGCCTACTCTTTCGGCGGCCCGGAACTTGCCCTTCGCACCATCAACCGAAATCTGGATCTTGATATTACAGATTTTGCCACTGTAAACTTTAAAGCACTGGCGGATGCTGTGGATGCCCTGGGCGGCATTTCCCTGACCATCAAATCCGAAAAGGAACTGGATAATCTGAATGATTATATCGGCAATATGAACAAGATTAACGGAGGAAATTCCCCAAAGTTTGATTCTGTCGGCACATACACTTTTGACGGAAACCAGGCCGTTGCCTATTCCCGGATCCGTTATATGGAAGGCGGCGATCATGCCAGAGCAAGTCATCAACGTCTTGTTCTGGAAGGAATCATGAGCAAGGCAAAGAGACAGCCGTGGAAACTTCCGGAAATCGCAAATACTGTCCTTCCCCAGTGTAAAACAAGTTTATCTGATAACGAGATGGCAAAGATGAGTCTGTCCCTTCTTCGTTATAAAATTACAGACTCTCAGGCTTATCCTTTTAAATCCGAAGATGCAAGAAATGGCGGTATCTACTACGGATTTCCGATTACCGCCTTATCAAATACAAAACAGGCCCATGAATATCTCTTTGGAACAAAAGATTATGACCCGACAGATGAACTTCATAAAATCAGTGAAAAAATAAAAAATGTAACAGACGATTTAGGAATCACCGACTAAAAAAAGGCCGTTGCAGTATTGATTATAAATCCTAACTGCAACGGCCTTTTCACACTTTACTCTTCATAATAATTGAATTTCGGCGCTGCCTGAATCTGACAGGATGCCTTCATCGTTCTTCTGTTTTTATGAAGAAGAATATTGACAAGGAGCATTTCGCCGTCTTCCATCATATCCTGGATGTCTTCCTGCGACAGTTCCTCATAGTCTTCTGTAATCATGTCTGCGTATTGAAGTTCGAGATAAACATCACACATATTTCCAAGGGACCGGTGGAATTTAATTTCTTCCGGATAAAGTTCCTCCTCACTCTCCGACTGAGCATATCCATAAGACATGATGATAGGAATTCCCAGCTCTTTGGCAAGTTTCCGAATTCCATCCATCAGTGGTTTCATGTCTTCCGAATCATCTGCGGAAAGAATATTCTCAATATTATCAATAAACACCACCGGTTTGTGGGCTCCTTCTTTCACAATGGAACGGATCAGCTCTTCTAAAATATCTCCGGCTGACGCTTCCTCCATACTCTCCACATATTCTGATACTGCCTCCTGGTCGAGAACAAACAGGTGCTCACTGATTCTTCCGCGATACCAGTTTAACTCATCTTTCAGGGATTGGATATCTGCTCCTTCCTCTCCTGTCATAATTGCCATCGGAGAAACCGCTTTTTCCTCATCTTTTTTGTTCATCTCATAACTTAACCGGGAAATGGTATCTACCATCAGATCAAAACGGGATAATTCCGTGGAGATATAAAGAACATCCACGCCGCTTTCTGCTGCCCGGTCTGCAATCTGCTGCATGAAGCCATTTTTCAGGTACTGCGGTGCGGAATCCACAAAATAACTTCCTTTATGTAGTCCATATCGAAGCATGGCATCGAGGCGCTTAAATCCTGTACTCAGTTTCCGGTTTTCCTGGGTATCCACAATATATTCCTCAAACTTGTCCATAAAGCTTGCGGAATTTTTCAGAACAAACGGATGCGGAACGCTCACCTGAAATTCTTTTTCTTCCACCGGGCCACGGGTCAGGGCAACCGCCGAACCGGCCGCGTCTTTCTTTTCATGAACTGATTTTTCTTTTCGTTTCACCATATTCTTCCGATTTTTCTTGCGGGACGCTCTTTCCCGGTCAGCGGATGAACGGTGCAATATTGTTTTCTCTATCTGAATGGACTCTTTTGTCTCGTCTTCTTCCTCCGGCTCCGATTCTTCCGGTGCCTCCTCTTCCTCCGATCTTTGGGTTTCCTCTCTCTCGTCTTCGGATTCTTCCCGCTCCGGCTCCTCTGACAGCTCCTCTCCGGTCATTTCCGATTCCTCTTCGAGAAAATCTTCATCCATTGCAAGTTCCAGTTCTTTTTCCAGATCATCTTCATTAAGATCTCCCAAATCATCCAGACTGTCTTCTGTATCCAGGGCACTGACCGCTGCTTTTTTCTTCCTGCCACCTTCCTGCTCTGCAAGCCAGGCATCTAAAACCGCTTCCGATCCGGCAAGCTCCAATAGAAGCATTCTTTTCGCTCTTTCATAAACATCCCCTTCCAGGCCGAGAGAGGCCAGGTTTTCCATTGCCTCATCAATTTCAGCCTGCGTATGCTCGCCAAGAACCATCTCTCCCGGATCTACATACTCTATTTCATCTTCCTTTTCTTCCTCCCTCACTTCCCTGTGCTCTGCCTGCACTCTATCCATGCTCTCCGGTGCCGGTTCTTCTTCCATTTCCCGGGAAGTATCTTCCTTGATTTCTTCGCCGGGCTCTTCCTGTTTTTCTTCAGTAACTGCCGGCTCCTTTTCTTCTTCAGGATCAAGGTCATCAAAATTAAGGTCGTCTTCGTTTAATATCTCCTCTTCGGGCTCCTTTGCCGGACTTTTCTGCTGTCTGGCTGACTCCTGCGCCTCCATGGCAAGCTCCACAGCCGATTTTCCTTCTTTCGTTTCAGCCGGATCCGGTTTCGCAGCTTTTTGAGCAGCCTTTGCCAGTTCCACGGCAGACATCGGCCGGCCATTTTCCGACAGATGGGAAACTTCTTCCATGCGGGTCTGTGGCTGAGGGTGTTCCGGTTCTTTCACCGGTTCTGCATCGCCTGCTTTCTCCTCACTTGCCGGTGAAGATGTATTTCTTGCAATCACTTCACCAATCAGAGATTCCACATCCTCCTGTTTTACGACACCATTTCCCTGCCTCATAAGTTCTTTCAGGTTTTCATAAATTGTCTCATTGATTGCCCCAAGATCTGCATTTGCATCTTCCGCAAAAATCATATCTTCATTTTCCTGAACAACCTCCCGGCTGATCTGGCGAAGCATTTCTTCAGAAAATACCGGAGCAGATACCGGTTGTTCCGGCTGTACATTATTTTCCGATGATACTTCCTGCACATCGGCCGGCACTGTTTCATTCTGTAAAGGAAGGTCTTCCGGCATTTTTTCCTGAATATCTTCCGGTGCAACACCTGCCTCAAGCTGTTTATCCCTGTACATTCTCTGCTCAATCTCAAATTTTTCTTCCGGACTTAAATCATCATAATCTTCGAAAGAAACAAGCTCATCGCTGTTCTTTTCCATATAATCGAGAATTTCCTGCCGATGAAGGGCAAATTCCATAGGATCTTTTCCCCTTTTTCTCGCTTCTTCCATGAGACGCTCCGCCCTTTTTTCTGCCTCCATCTTCATCTGGTCTTCCTCTCTTGCCCTGGCGATTGCTTCCGCTGCAAGCTGGGATGCAGATTTCGTCTCCGGCATCTCCATGCGCTTTGCTTCCGGTTCCTCTTTGTGATGCTCCTCTTCATCTTTATTTACCGCTGCCTGGGCAAGCTCCCATGCAGATACCGGGCGCGCCTTGCGACGTGTTTCCTCTTCCTCCTGCGCTTTCTTTGCCGCGGCTTCTTCCTCAAGCATCTCCGTTGCCGTTTTCTCTCTTCCATAACGAATCTGGGACCGGTCAAAAGGATACTCCACCTTCGGGTCATTCAGGCCCATCATCTGCATAAAATTGTTGTAAATCAGATCATTCAGATTCGCATTTTCCTGAGGATCCACATCAAATCCAAAACCTGAATCCTCTTCCTCCTCCTGTTGTGTAGTCTGCTGGTAAGGAACAGGATCCGGCATTTTTTGTTCTGACTGTCCGGCATTTCCCGTAACACCACCCTGGCGGAGACGCTCCTCTATCATATTTACCGCAGATGCCGCTCTTTCGGAATCATCCATCTCCTCAAATGTCTTCGGCGGAAAAATATCCGGAGCCAAAGTCTGTGCCATCTCCTGAATAGACCGGATCATCTCCTGCTGTTCCTCTTCTTCTTCCGGTCTTCCCGCAATATTTAAAGCCATATCAATGATATCATCAATATCAAACGGCTTCTCTTCACTTCCCTCCGTAGCAGAATGCTGTGCTCTAACCACATCCAGCAATGCCTTAATAATGTCTTCCATACAAAAATTACCCTCCGTCAGTTTATTCTTCTCATTTTGCACTAAAGGTATTTTAACACATTAGATTGCTTTTTTCAAAAAACTCTGTCATAATAAACAGAAGAAATTCATTTGTTACATACCAGAAAGGAGAATCCATTGAAGACATATATTGATCTGCATATTCATTCTACCGCCTCTGACGGCACCCTGTCCCCGACACAGATTGTGAACTCTGCCCTGAAGCTTACTGCAAAGGAACACAATCCCGTTGTAATCGCTTTGACAGATCACGATACCATCGCTGGAAATGAAGAATTTATCAAGGCCGCCGCAAGACATAAGGACCGTCTTACCGCTATTCCGGGTGTGGAGATTTCCACCAATTATCACGGCACAGAAATCCACATGCTCGGTTATAACATTGACACAAATAATAAAGAACTCCTCCATTGTCTACAGGTCTGCCGGGAAAGCCGGGACGGACGAAATGAAAAAATTATTAAAAAACTGCAGGCGGAGGGTTTTGAGATTTCCATGGAAGATATCCAGCCGGATAAGCCGGGAGAAACCATTGCCAGACCCCATATTGCCAAACAGCTGATGAAGAAGAAGTATGTATCTTCCGTGCAGGAAGCCTTCGATAAATATCTTGCGGAAGGCAGAAGCTGTTATGTGGAACGTATTATGCCGACACCCAGGGAAGCCATCTCACTGATTAGAAACAGTGGGGGCATTCCTGTTCTTGCTCATATTATGCTATATAAAAAACTGGATTCCGCACAGAAAAATAAACTTGTTTATGAATTAAAAGAGGCCGGACTTATGGGAATCGAAGCCTACTATAATACTTATAGTCCGGTAGAAGAAGAATACGTAAAGAGTCTTGCCGTACAGTGGGGACTCCTGATGACCGGAGGAACAGATTTCCACGGCAAAAATAAACCGCATATCTCCCTGTTCACCGGACAGGGAAAAATGGATGTGCCGGAAGAGATTCTTCCGGAATTTGTACAGGAACTTTAGGTTTCTGAAAACCAGGCAAAGATAAATGAAGAATTTCCTACGAAAAAAAGAAGTGCATGAACCCAAAGAACATGTACTTCTTTTTATAATCCATCAATAAGCAGACAGAATCGTCCCTCCACCAACCACATGATCACCCCGGTATAAAACAACTGCCTGCCCTTTTGTAATGGCACGCTGAGGTTCAAGAAAATGAATCTCCACCGTTCCATCCTGTCCTTTCTTCGCCGTCGCTTCTTTTTCTGTCTGATGGTAACGAATTCTCGCTTTGATTACCTCATTTTGATCAAGATCTTCAATCCAGTTAAAATCTCCTGCGCTAAGGTCATTTTTAAATAAATCTTCATTACTTCCAAGGATTACCTTGTTTTCCTCTGGACAAATTTCAGTCACATAATATGGTTTTGGTGCGGAAACACCAAGTCCTCTCCTCTGTCCGATCGTATATCCATAGTACCCTTTATGCCGCCCGACGACCTCCCCGTCCTGATTGACAAAATCTCCGGGTTCACTCTTCGTGCCCGTCGATTTTTCAATGAAAGACCGGTAATCTCCGTCCGGAATAAAACAAATATCCTGACTATCATGTTTTCCGGCATTATAAAATCCCTGTTCTTGCGCAATCTGCCGGATTTCCGTCTTCGTATAATCTCCCAGTGGAAAACAAGTATGGGCAAGCTGCTCTTGCGTAAGGGAATAGAGTACATAACTCTGATCCTTCGAATCATCCACTCCCTTTAAAAGGTGATACCCCGCCTCATCTTTCGTAATCCGGGCATAGTGTCCGGTAACAATCACATCACAGTGGAGCAGTCGTGCTCTCTGATAAAGATGTTCAAACTTCAGATGACGGTTACACTCGATACACGGGTTTGGCGTCATCCCTTTCTGGTAACAGGCAATAAACGGGTCGATGACTTTTTGTTTAAAATCCTCTTTAAAATTAAAAACATAATAGGGAATCCCCAGTTTTACCGCCACGCTTCTGGCATCCTCAATATCGCTTAAGGAACAGCAGGTCTTTTCCCTCGCCATACCGATTTCTTCATTATCGTACAGTTTCATCGTCACTCCGATACAATCATAGCCTGCCTTTTGCATCAGGTACGCGGCGACAGAAGAATCTACCCCGCCACTCATGGCAATCAGTGCTTTTTTTGACATTACATTCTCCTTTACTTTCAGTACAATTATTCCTACAAATCAATCTTTTTTCGCTCCAGACGACGGTTGGCATCATCTTTTATAAGTACATAAAGTACCGCTGTAATCGGGATGGCAAAAATCATTCCCATCACACCAAACATATTTCCTCCTACCAGGGCAGCGCTTAATGTCCATAAAGGTGCCAGACCGACCGAGCCTCCCACCACTCTCGGGTAGATAAACTGGTTTTCAACAAACTGAACCACCTGATAAACAATTACACTTAATACCGCCTTCCACGGATTAACCATCAGAATCAGCAACGCTCCGATAAAACAGGAAACAAAGGCTCCGATATATGGAATGAAGGAAAGGACTGCCGTAAGAACCGCAATCAGGTTTGCATAAGGAAGACCAAAAATCGTAAAGGAGAGGAACATCAGTCCTCCCAGAATTACCGCTTCCATACACTGTCCGGAAAAAAATTTGGAGTATGTATCATTTACCATTTTCGATACATAACAGATTTTATCTGCGATATTTTTTTTCAAATGGGCATAAATCATTTTTTTGCACTGTCTTACAAGGGATTCCTTGCTCAGCAGAACATAAATTGCGATGACAAAGCCCATCAGTCCGTTTACCGCAATACTAAAAGCAGAAGTTGTCGCCGTGACGATGGAGTTCATTACATTACCCGCACTCCCTGTTATTTCTGCAATTACTTTATTCAGATCCCAGGATGCAATCTGTTTTGAAATCCATGCTGTGTCGATCCCGTTTGTACGAAGCCATGCCAGCCACTTCGGAACATTATCCATAAAAATGGTGGTAACACTTCTAACTGAAGAAACCAGGCCCGGAACAAACATCGTATACACCAGATACACCAGGGCAACGATACATAAAATCGTTGCAAAAAGACTCAGTTTCAAAACCGGAATTTTCTTCATCTTCCCGTTTTTTTCCTTCAGTCTTCGAAAAAGGCTCTCAAATTTCTTCATCGGTACATTTAAAATAAATGCAAGAATCAGTCCGACAATCACGGGAAAGATAAGTTCAATACATTTTCCCACTGCTGTAATCACTCTCGTCAAATTCATAAGAGCGGCAAATAAAGAAACGCCGAATGCGATAAGCAGCATTGATTTTCTTGTTTCCTTATCCATTTCCATCCTCCATTGTTTTCTTTTTCTTATTCTGCGTCATTCATTCCGGCAAGATATTCTTCTACATAATGGGAGGCCGTCGCACCGTCAGAAACTGCTGTCACCACCTGCCGCATCGCTTTCGTACGGATATCTCCCACGGCAAATACTCCCGGAATATTTGTCCGGGTGGACTCATCTGCCACAATGTATCCGGCAGGATCCATCTCTATCATCCCATGAAACAGTTCCGATGCCGGTTTCCTTCCGATGCTGATAAAGGCGCCATCCGCCTCTACCACACTGTCATCTCCGGAAATTATATTATGAATTTTTGCACCGGTAAGCTTCTTGTCATATAAAAACTCGCTGACTGTGCTGTTCCAGCAAAATGAGATATTTTCTGTTTCCTCAAGCTGTCTGTGATAAATTTTCGTTGCCCGCAGTTCTTCCCTCCGGTGAACGAGGATTACCTTTTTACAGATCCTTGACAGTGTAAGGGCATCCGCCGCTGCCGTATTTCCCCCTCCGATGACAAGTACCGTTTTGTCCCTGTAGAACATTCCATCACAAGTGGCGCAGTATCCAACACCTTTTCCAAGCAGTTCTTTTTCTCCCGGAACACCCAGTTCCCTTGGAACTGCTCCGGCTGCAATAATAACCGTGCGTCCTTTAAAAATACCTTCCGCGGTTTCCACCGTTTTGACCGGTCCGTCGAGACTTACAGAAAGTACTTCCGAAAGTCTGGTCTGGGCTCCAAAACGCTCCGCACCTTTCTTCATCTTCTCCGCAAGGGAAAATCCGTCAATTCCGTCCTCAAATCCCGGATAATTGTCAATCTGCATTGTCAATGCCATCTGTCCTCCGGCAGACAATTTTTCAAGAACAAGGGTATCAAATCCGGCTCTCGTACAGTAAAGTGCAGCTGAATATCCTGCCGGTCCCCCTCCAATAATCAAAACGTCATATATCTTTTCGTTCAATTTCTCTATACTCCTTTCTTCCGGTAAGACAGTATTCTCGAAAAGAAACGCTGTCTTTTTCTATGATAACACATTTTCACCGGTTTATACGAAAAAAATGGAGGGGAATCCTAAAGATATCCCCATCCATCTTCCATACTAAATGTAATACATTTCCTGATTTAGATTACTGTATTCCAGGGAGGAATCCACCAGACTTTTTAAGGTAAGATCTTTTAAAAGCTGTTCTGTCTGACAATTAATTTTATCAATCAATCTTCTTTGAATCGCGGTTGAAATTCCCCGTTCATCCTCATTTCCCGTATGGACTTCATCTTCGAGAAGATAGCTTCCGTCCAGTGCTTCCACCACCATCGCCATATTGATCTGCTCCGGCCGTTTCCCAAGAAGATATCCTCCCTGAGGACCTTTTATACTCTTAATCAGCCCCGCCTTTCTCAGGCTCGAAAAAATCTGTTCCAGGTACTTGACCGAAATATTGTTTCGCTCTGCAATACTGCTAAGCTGGACACATTGTCCATCCGCACACAGGGCAAGATCAATAAGGGCAGTAATCCCGTATCTGCTCTTTTTTGAAAAATTCATCGCTCTCTCCCTGATTTATTCTGTAAATAATGCAGTAGAATAATATCTGTCACCACTGTCCGGCAATAGTGTCACGATTGTCTTCCCTCTATTCTCAGGTTTTTTGGCGTACTCGATGGCTGCAAACAAAGCAGCACCGGAAGAAATTCCCACAAGGATTCCCTCTCTCCTTGCCATAAGTTTTGCGGTTTCAAAAGCATCATCATTCGTCACCCTGAAAATCTCATCATATACGCTGGTGTCAAGCACATCGGGTACAAATCCCGCACCGATTCCCTGAATTTTATGAGGCCCTGCTTTCCCTTCCGACAAAACAGGGGAGGTATCCGGTTCTATTGCAACAATTTTAATCTCCGGTTTTTTCCCTTTTAAATACTGTCCTGTTCCCGTTAAGGTTCCTCCTGTTCCCACACCGGCGATAAATATATCCACTTTTCCATCGGTATCTCTCCAGATTTCCGGCCCTGTGGTCGCCTTATGGGTTGCCGGATTTGCCGGATTGACGAACTGACCCGGAATAAAACTGTCGGGAATTTCCCTCGCCAGTTCTTCCGCTTTTTCAATGGCTCCCTTCATTCCTCTCGCTCCGCTTGTAAGCACAATCTCGGCACCATACGCTTTCAAAATATTTCTTCTCTCCACACTCATTGTTTCCGGCATGGTCAGAATAATCCGATATCCTTTTGCAGCAGCAATGGAAGCCAGACCGATCCCCGTATTTCCTGATGTGGGCTCAATGATTACGGAACCCTCTTTCAATTTCCCAATCTTTTCCGCATCCTCAATCATCGCCTTTGCAATTCTGTCCTTCACGCTTCCTGCCGGATTATAATATTCAAGTTTCACAACAACTTTCGCCTCAAGACCAAGTTCTTTTTCAATATTGATCACTTCAACCAATGGAGTATTACCGATTAACTCTAATGTTCCTTTATATATATCTGGCATAATTCCTCCTCCTTTACAAATACTTAATACTTCCCGGCTCTATATTTTAGATATTACCACTATTAACCTAGTTTGTAAATAGGAAAACTATGACTATTGCTGTACCGTCCTGTCAACCGTTTTTCTTCTTAATCTGCACCGAGGAAGTGCACAATTTCCTTTTTTGCCATTTCCTCATCCACCCCAATAATTTTCACTTCAATCGTGTCTCCACCCATAATATGAAGACTGAGCAGTTCCATGATATTTTTGGCATCTGCCTCTCTCTTTTTACACCGAATCACAATACTACTCTCAAAATCCTGAATCTTTGCCACCAGCTCCACAGCAGGACGGGCGTGAAGATTTTGTCCGGCCGCCAGAGTATATCTAATTGTCTGCATGACTGCCCTCCCCTTCATTCTTCGCAATTTCCAGTGCTTCTTCCGTCTCATCCGGAATCTGATCCAGATCGTCTCCCACATCAATTTCCTTTGGCTGTCTCCGGTATAAAATATCATACATGACCGGAACAATGAACAGGGTCATAAATGTGGCATATAAAAGTCCTGCACTAACGACAACTGCCATACCTTTTTGCATCGCATTTCCCGCATCCCTGGAGAATACCATAACACTCATGGATAAAATTGTTGTCATTGCTGTCATAAGAATCGGTCGCATCCTTGTTTTTCCGGTCTGTATCAATGCGGAATGTTTATCCATACCCCGTATCCGAAGCTTATTTACATAATCCACAAAAACGATACCATTATTAACAACGGTACCCATGAGAATCATAAAGCCCATTAAGGACATTGCGGATATCGACATGCCAAAAATCTTAAGACCGATCATTCCACCGGTAAAGGCAAGCGGTACGGTAAAGATGACAATAAACGGAGAAAGAAGGCTCTGAAACTGTGCCACCATGACAAGGTATATGAGAAGGAATCCCAGTGCCAGCGCTTTTCCCATCTGCTTTACCATTTCACTCGTCTGGGTTACCTCTCCTGACATCTCAATCTGATAGCCATCCGGCGTGTCATATTGATCAATCTGGTCCTGAAGTTTTCTCGACAGCAAGGTCGCATTCGCCGTATCCTTAAGTTCTCCGGTTACCGTAATATACTGTTTCTGATCTTCCCGATTGATACTGTCCATGCTATATCCATTATCTGTTGTGGCAAACTCTGACAGTTTATAGGTATGTTTTTCATCCTTTCCCTCACTGTCTTTCTCCGTAGTTTCTATTTTCAAATTCATAATGTTATCATAGGTCAGTTTATCCGTCTCATCAACAAGATTGACTTCCACATCTTTATCATCCACATCAATGGTAATCGCATTCTTTTCTGTCGTTGTACGTTTTGCAATTTCCTGATAAATCTGGGCAACCGTGAGGCCATGTTCTGCCGCCTTGTTCCGGTCAATCTTCAGGTGAAGCATCCGGTCTGCATTTTCTAATCCGTTACTGGCGGACTCCACTCCGTCAAGATGATTCATCATCTTAACAAGATCATTGCTAATCTCTATCAGTTTCTGCTGATCATCTCCATACACATTCACGGAAAGTCCACCACCGAAAACACCGGACATCGCTCCCATCGCCGAAGAAGCAACTGTAATTTCCTTACATTTTATTTTCTTTGTTTTCTTTTCAATCTCTTTACGGATTTTCCGGAAATCCTTCGTCGTCTTCACATCGTCGTCTGTGATAATGTTGTAACTAAAACTTGAATAATTATCGGTAGAGTCTGTTCCAAGCATACTGACAGTTGCATTGCCGTCAAGGGCACTGACTTTCTTAATCCCCTTCACTTTCGTAATAATGTCCATCACCTCATCGGCTGTCTCGTAAGCATCTTCTTTTTTTACATCATCATCGAGGGTAAGGCTCACAGAAATCTGGTTGCTGTCCATGTCATCAAGCATTACAATACCCGTACTAAAAGTCCATACAACACACAACACAAATAGTCCAACAGAGAAAAGTAAAGGTACTGCTTTATGTTTCAGGGCAAGGGCAAGAACCTTTGCGTACCGGTCTTTTTGCCTGTCAAACCACGGCTGCCGGCAGACCTTTGTCTTCTTAAGCAAAACGGAGCCCATCGTCGGAACAACCGTGACCGCCACAAGAAGGGAGGCAATGAGCGCATAGGATATGGTAAATGCAAATGGAATCAAAAGCTGACTGACCATTCCGGAAGTATAAACCATCGGTAAGAATACACAAATTGTTGTAATGGTGGAGGCCAGAATCGGTCCGGCAACCTGTTTTGTCCCCTGGACGGCCGCCCGTGGTGCTGAAATACCCAGATTCCTCAGGCGGTATATATTTTCCATTACCACAATGGAATTGTCTACCAGCATACCAATTCCGAGACACAAACCCGCCAGGGACATGACATTGATATTGATTCCGCTAAAATACATTATGATAATGGCAAACAGAACACTGAACGGGATGCTGAATGCCACCACAACGGTTGGCCTTACATCTTTTAAGAAAAACGCCAGCACGATGACTGCCAGAAGTGCTCCAAGCAGGATACTTGTAAGTACACTCTTAATAATAATGTTAATGAATTCTCCCTGATTCATCATCGGTGTGAAGGAAAGCCCCGGATATTTCTTCTCCATTTCCCGGAATGCTTCCTGGATTTTCTCGGATACCTCACTGGTATTGGATGTACTTCCTTTATAAACGGACAACAAAATCGCATCTTTTCCGTTTACTTTTGAATAGGTTTCCCCCTCGTTACTCAAAACTGTGACATCCGCCACATCGGATATGCGGATTTTGCCCACACCATCTATTTTTGTGAGAACAAGTCTCTTTAAATCTTTAATCTCATCAAAATTATCGCCCACTTCCACAAGCCACTGG